>JBGMQN010000105.1:0-28135 GCA_048054495.1 Anaerolineales bacterium | reverse complement strand
GTACTAAAACCGTAAGCAGAGCACGGCCTGAGCTGGCCAATTCCTCCACCTGGATAGAGCCGGAAAGAAAGCCGAAGGAGAGAAGAACTGTAGCACCCAGACTGGGAAAGAGGAGCGCCGCGATCCAGCCGAATGCCATCGCGCCTAAGAGGCTGCCAATCAATAATGACCACCACAGCGGACTCGTGGCAAGTCCGGTGAGGGCGATCGAACCCAGGACGAAGATGAAGTCGAGACCGGTGGCAAACTCGCGCTGCCACCTCGACCGGATACCAAACCAGGGTACGACGTAATCTACAACGATGAAGAGCACCCACAAGCCCACGACCACTGCCAGCTCCGGGGTCAATTGTCCAGTCAGGCCGGCCGAAATCGACACCGCGGCCGCCCATACGAGCCGGATTAGGAGCATGGCGAGATCAAGGGGAGGGAGAGAGCCTGCCATAGATCTGATGAATCAGGTCTTGTAGCGAAGACGGATTGACGACCGTTGGGGATTCTACCGGAGAACCCGTTATCGGGCTCCGTAGCGATATGGAAAGTCAGGAACCGGTGGGGGTCACCGTGGCCAGAAAATCACCCAGCAGCCAGCCTTCTGCGCCATCTTCCTTGCGCACCAGCCACCACAGCTGGCCCGAGGACTGTTCCGGCCCGCCGATGACCAGGAGCAGTTCGCTCTCCGCAACGAAGTCCACCGGTACCCCATCCGGCGCGTCGCGCAAGATTGCGCCCTGGAAGTTGGTGCCCAATACGATCCCGGAGGGAGGGGTGGGCGTGAGGGTAGGCGTATTGGTGGCAGTACTTGTGGCGGTGGGGGTAGTTGTGCTGGTCGGGGTGAGGGTGGGGGTGGCGGTTGCCGTCGCAGTCGCAGTTGGGGTCGGGGTGAGAGTCGGCGTGGGCGTCGGGGTTGGAAGGGCAGCCAGGACGGAGGTGCCGAACCCCAGCGCACTGACCACTCCCAGCAAGCCCATCATCACGATGGCCGCCGCCAGCGACCGACCGCTCCCAGTGAGTGGTCTGAATCCCATGAGGACCAAAGTGAAAAGCCCCACGGCCACCGCCCAGGTGAGGTGCAGCACAAAGGTGAGCGAGGCACCTTCAATGAGTTCGGGTTCGGCGAGCACAAATCCCACGGCCGCGGCTCCTAGCGGCAGAAATAGCTCGTAGGCCACTGCCACGCTCGCTACACCGGCGATTCGTTCCGAGCGGGCTAGAACGATCGCCATGATCACCGCTCCCGTCAGGAGCAGCCCGAAGTCCACCAGGTTGAGTTTGATGTGCTCGTAGGGAAGAAGCGAGCTTGTGTCGGGCGCGAGAGCCAAGCCGAATGCCAGGCCCGCCGCCACGGCGACCAGCAGAATTCCCAACGCCAGCGCCACCAGCATCCGCAGGAAGAAGCGCAGAGAACCTGAGACCGCCGCCAGGGAGAGGCCCACAACCGGACCCAGACGCGGCGCCAAAAGCGCGCCCGCTACTAGCAGCGCCCGCTGGTCATAGCGAAAACCCAGGCCGATGAGCGCGCCGCTGAGCAGCGCATACAGAAAGAACCCGGGGCCGGGTGTGACCGCGTTTGCCAGCCGATCCAGATAGGCTTCGCGCTCGGTAGCCTGAAGTTGACTGATCCGGCGGCTGGCCCTCCGCAGACGGGCCCTATCTCGACGATCCGCTTCTGGTATCGGTTCGCTTTTCACCCGGGGCTCAGTTCTTCGGATGAGATCTTTGGGGTAATCAAGGGAGTTTTCGGAAGAGCCGGCGCATTATAGCATTCGCGCCGGCAAGCGAACCAGGAGGCCGAGATCGAGGGAGGTATCTGGAGGTGACCCAAGTGGAACACATTTCCGACTTACTTATTTCCCGCAGGTGCGAGCGATGCTCGAGGGCGACCTCCCACTGCTATAATTCGGCTCACTCGGGCGCGTAGCTCAGCTGGTTAGAGCGCACGGTTCACATCCGTGAGGTCGTTGGTTCGAGTCCAATCGCGCCCACTGTAGTCCACACGGCTAGATCAATTGAGTAGCTGTGAGATCCGCGGGAAGCAGTTTAGCCTCTACGCTCCGACCACTTTCCACACGGTTGCTGCCCTCTCTGGGCAATAAGAACGGATCTCGTCCGACCCGGAACTTAGTGGAGATCGAGTGTCTGTGATTGACGCGGATTAATCTTCTCTCTCCCCTGCAGATCACGGCTTCACACGCCCAACTGGTCCGCCACCCAATCCAGGCCCAGTTCATCCAGCTTAGCGCGCTTGGGAACACCGGTCTTGACATCCCAGCCGCACATCCCGAAGTACCTGTCCAGCGCGGACTCGAACTGCTCGCGGTCAAGTTTCCAGCCGTCGCTCACGCCCCCCTTGAGCGGCTTAAATAACTTTTCGGGAAGCTTGTCAGCCTTGCGGTCGATACCCTCGCGGGCGTTAAAGGCGCGCATCATATTGATGCGCCGCTCGCCGACTGTCTGCAACTCGTGCAAGTCCACGTCATCCCAGCCGGTGACGGCTCGCACTGTCTCGACCAACTCGGTGGGGCCATAAAGCTGCCAGGCCGGGCCGAACACAAACTGGCATAGATTCAGGCTATCCAACGCGCTGTACATGTGCTGCGTCGCCATCGTGAATCGGATTTTCTCGTCGCTCAACGAACGGGGCTCTTGTGCCTCCCTGAAGCCCAGCTCGGCCAAGCGGTCAGCATAGAACTCGAAATTGCCCTCGATGGTCGGGTCGTGCTCGCTGGACTGGTGGTCTGCGCCGAAAGGATTCGTTGCGTAGATAATCGCCAGCGAGCGTTTGACTCTTGGCATATGGGCAGGTGCCTCTTGGCCTTTGGAGGTGATGAGGAACGCTTCCGTACCGCGCCCTATCTTTTTGGCGGCGCGTTCGGAACCCTCGGCCAGCAGGTCACCGAAGCCTTCGCGATTGGCGATCTTCTCGGTCAGCTTGACCATCGACTCTGCATTGCCCCAGGAGAGGTTTAGTCCATCCGTGTCCTCGGCGGTCAGCTTGCCCTCGTTGAAGGCCTCGAACGCCCACGCGATGGTCGCCCCACAAGAGATGGTATCCATACCGTACATGTTGCATAACTGGCTGGCTTTGGCGATGGCAGCCAAGTCATCGATGCCACAGTAGTTACCGAAGGTCGAGGTCGTTTCATATTCAGGCCCGCCGTAATGTGGATCGACCTTATACGGCCCCTCGGTAATCTCAACTACGCGCTTGCAGCGTACGGTGCAGGCATAGCAGGTATCGCGCCCCTCACGGTCTTGCTTTCCCTCGGCGGCCCCCTTCAGGATGGTGTCGTACATGGTGGTGCCGTCGAGGGCCTCCCATTTATCGAACACGCCGCAGTTGTAATTGTGGGTCGGCAGCGTGCCGGTCGACTGGTTCGCGCTGGTCCCCTCGGCGGTCCCGTATTTTGCCAGACCAGCGATGTCGGAGTCTTCCAAATTGCTCGCGCCCCACTTGGCGAGTTTACTAAGTCCGGCTTTGTCAGCCACACTTGGGCGGTTCTTTCCGCGAACGGCGACCGCCTTTAGGTTCTTGGAACCCATCACCGCACCCATGCCGGTGCGCCCGTTGGCGCGGTTGGACATATTCATTATTGCGGCGAAGCGAACGCCTTTCTCCCCCGCGGGGCCAACCTGTAAGACCTCGACTTTATCGTCGCCCAGTTCTTCTTGAATGGCTGCTTCGACCTTGCCGGTGATCTTGCCCCATAGATGCGAGGCATCACGCAATTCGCACTGACCGTCGTGTATCCACAGATAGACGGGGTGCTCAGCCTTGCCTCTAATTACGATGGCATCAAATCCGCTGAACTTGAACTCGGCGGGCCAGAAGCCACCACTCTGCGAATCGCCGATTGCCCCGGTCAGTGGAGATTTGGCGGCCACGGTCATGCGGCTCTGGCCTGAGATCGCTGTGCCGGTCAGAACGCTCAGTGCCATCACCAGCACATTCTCAGGGCTCAGCGGTTCTATGCCGGCAGGCAGCTCTTTAAGCAGATAGTGCATCGCCAGCGCGCTGCCGCCCATGTATTTGCGATAGAACTCCTCGCCCGGTTCTTCAACGCTGAGCTGATCGCTGGCGAGGTCTACGTGCAGGATTTTTCTATGATAGCCATGAGGCATTGCTCAATCTCCTTTAGCTCTGGATTGATCGAGCGGCAGGGCGCCCATCCCGCCACTAATCGATGAGGTTATCATCACCTGGTCGCCGTCCCGCAACCGGCGCGATTGGTCCGGCTCGTGATCGCCATTCACGCTCATCACCACCCTGCGTTTGATGTCAAGCTCTTCCAGGAGATCCGCCAGCGAAGTTCCTTCATCCAATTGCAGCACCGTCTTTCCCCTCGCCTCGGTGGGAAGCTTTTCACGCAGTATCGAATAAAGTTGCAGGTGAACTTCCATCGCCTTCTTCTCAGCCCTGCGCCGCGCCCACAGCCTCTTCAGAGGCGGTCAGCGCTACGACCATACCTGCTCGGTGGGGGCGAATCAGCATCCCAGCATTGCAATTGCGCAGCGCAATGGGAGCACAATGAAGAGGCCCGCGTCGAGTCTATTTAGGAGCCTGTGGTCCATATCGCACTCCTGGGAAGAAGCGCACTGATCAGAAGGCGGGCTCGTCCAGCAGTAGATGTATGATCGGATCGGAAGGTCGCTCATGAAGCGGCAGTTTTCAAAGTACAGGGAAACATTGCGGATGCGGACTTCTTCGCCCTGCCGCTAGCAAAGAAGCACGCTGCTAAAGTCGTCACGCTCGATCCGGAAACCAAGCAATTCGAGAAACAAGTGTCCAATCATGGGCTCATTCAGGCTCTCGCACGTCAGTGTCCACTAGCGGGACGTACCATCACGCCTCTTCCAGTGAGAAATCCTTGGCGCAAATTAGGGCCTCTCAGAGCGAACGACCTCTAGAAAGTTTTGCGTTGCCGGACGCAGCACCGCTTCCAGGCTGGTCGCAATGTAGCGCGCCCCTCGATCTTGCCACTGCATGGCGATCTCCGGATCACTGACGAATATGCCCAATTCCGGTTTAGCCCCAGCCACTGTATCCACAACACGCTCGATTGCGGATTGCACTTTTGCGTGCTGGACCTGACCGGGGAATCCTAATGATTGGGACAGATCTGTCGGCCCGATAAAGACCACATCCACCCCCTCCACGGCGACAATTTCCGGAATTCGGTCTACGGCATCGGCGGTCTCGATGTGAATGATCACAAGCGTCTCGGCGTTTGCCTGCTGTATGTAATCGGCCAGCGGACCCTTCTGCCCATATCCCGACGCGCGCACGCCGGCTAAGCCACGAACGCCGCGCGGATGATATTTGACAGACTGTACAATCGCCTTGGCGTCATCTGCCGAGTTCACTACCGGCACCTGCGCGCCTTGCGCACCCGTGTCCATAAATCGCAAAATCACATGCGCTTGATTGGTTGTTACCCGGACGATGGGTGTCGCACCGGACAGCTCGGCGGCGCGCACCATGTGCTCGCAGTCGCGCGGCTCTAAAGGCCCATGTTCGCCGTCAAAGACCAGAAAATCCCAGCCAAGGTGACCCAGCAATTCAATCAGACCGGCATCTGGATAACGCACGAAACAACCGAAGGCTGTTTCACCGGCCAGAAGTTTGGCCTTAGTCTTGTTCTGATGCATCTTGCGGAAATTCCTCGATTGTCTCTGAGACGCTTGTGTTCGCATCCGGCACATAAAGCTGTTTCATCAAGGCGATTTCGTCGAACACGGTCCACTCTTCGACGAATTTACCCCCCCTTACTTGATGGTGGGAGATGCCCATAATCCGAACTCGCTTGCCAGTCGGCTCTCCGTAAATTCCGGGGCCGGAATGGGTGCCCACCAGGCTCCAGCGGACGGCTGCGCGGTATCCCTCGACTTCACTACCGTTCCAGTATAGATGGTCGATTGTCATCTTTGCGTCGGGGAACATACCAAGCATCGAAAGCAGGAATGCCTTGTATTCACGCGAGTTTTCAAACTCGCGGCCGGAAGCCGTGTGGCAAAGATAATCCTCGCTAAAGGATGAGTGTATCCGGTCCAGGCGTCGCCAGTTCCAAATCTCGTGATAGCTGCGCCTCACGAAATCCTCGATGTCGAAATCGCCGGTTGGCTCGGGAGGCAGCGCTTCCGGCGTCGTCTGACCGAGCACGCGGTCGATTTCGCCGTGAGCAGGCTGCAGGAAATCCTGCTCCGAATTCTCTTGTGCCAAGTTTGCCGCAATTTCCTGCGCGTCGAAGCCGAGCTGCTGCACGAGATTCAGCTCGTCGCGGACAAGCCATTCTTCGACGATGCGGTTATCTTTGACAAAACAATTAGCGATCGCCCGCCAGACCACCTGGCGTCCCGTCGGCGGTCCGTAGTCACTGTAACCGGTGTTGTGTCCCTCGCTTGTGATGCGGTGAGACGTGTGATAGCCGTCCCTATCATTCCCAACCCAGATCACGTCATCCGCGTGCAGCTGTCGATCCGGGAACGCGGACAAAAGCTTTAGCGTACCGGCGACCACTTCCTCCCGGCCATAGCTTAGGCCACTGGTGGTATGGACAGAGCAATTGGGTTGGTAATAATCGTAGATGAACCCGACACCGGTCTCTTCCCAGATTTTGTGTGTGATCTTGACTATGTAATCGACGATATCAACGAACTCGTCGTCAAAGCCATCCATAGATGCTTTCCTTTCGCACCCTTTCTTGCTAGTGCAGCGCTGAACTGAACAGAGCGGCAAACCCATCCGCATCGATCGGCCGCGGGTTGGTTGGCGTACAACCATCCACCACACAAATTTCCGCTAGTTCTGGTAGATCAGCTTCTCGGAAACCCAGCGAACGCAAGTCGTCGCGGATGTCCAAATCCTCGAGCAGCGTGCGCAACGCGTCCACCACCGAATCGGCGGCTGCCTCGTCCGACATGCCGTTCGTATTGGTGCCCAGTATGCGCGAAACCTGGGCACATTTTTCCGGTTCGGCGGGCACGTTGTAGCCAATTCCGTAGGGGAAACACACAGCAATACTCAGGCCGTGCGGCACATCGTAGTAGCCACCTAAAGTCTGCGCCAGCGAATGCACGATGCCCAATCCGGCGCTGGAGCAGGCAATGACGGCAATGGTGCTCGCCAGAAGCATGTTGCCACGCGCCTCCAGATTGTCACCGTACGCGTACGCCACGCGCAAGTTGTCCGTGGCCAACTGGATGGCTTTCTCCGCCAGTGCATCCGAGATTGGGTTCGCCAGGGTGGCAATATATGCTTCGATGGCATGGCTCAAGGCATCTATGCCGGTTTGCGCTGTGAGCGTTCTCGGCAGACCAAGTGTGAGCTTGGGATCAACCACCGCAACGGCCGGTTGAATGGATGCACCATACAAAGCTCGTTTTACTTTGTCCTCGGATAAATTAATCATTGCGGCGCGGCTCACCTCGGCGCCGGTCCCCGCCGTTGTGGGCACACACATCACAGGCAGCGGCGTATTCGGCCAGGCATCCAGAATTTCGATATAGCTCTCAATAGGCCCATCATTGGTGCTCATTATGGCGATGCCCTTGGCGGCATCCATCGGACTGCCGCCACCTAAACCAATGATGACGTCGGCCTGATGATCTCTGGCGCTCTGAGCGCCTTGCAGAACGGTTGTATCCTTTGGATTTGGTTCGATACCATCAAAGACAGCAACGTCAATTCCGGCATCTATCATCGGTTGCGTGACTCTTTCTAACAGACCGGCCTGGATGATGCCCTTGTCCGTCACCAACAGCGCCCTCTCGACACCTAGGTCGGCGGCTTCTTCTCCAAGCTTCTCAACGGCATCATTGCCAAAGACCACTTTGGTATTCGCTTGAAAATCGAACATTATATTCTCCGAGTTGACAATGCTGACGCAGCCTTCCGAAATCACGGGGCAGAGACGCGCGCACAAAGGTTCTTGCGCCCCGATCGCCTACTGTCGATAAACGCCCTGCAAATCGGCTCCTGCGCAAATATCAATACCGCGCAGTTCGAAGTTGGGGTCGATTTCCTTTTACGCTTCGCCCCTGCGCGCCAGGGGATCAACGCCGAGCTGTCGCATCACGTCGAAATCATCCACCATGACCCAGTTCTCAGCCAGCAGCCCATTCTTGAAGAGCCAAAAATCTGAGTAGCGCATTTTGACTGGCTTGCCCGTGGGCGGAATGCCTAACCATTCGCCCTGATGGGTACCGGTAACGAATCCGGTGGCCGCAATCCAATCCCCTTGTGCGAGTTCGATATCGATGGTGCCATGGAAATCCGGGAAGGCTGTAAAGAACGGCCTGAGCACATCGTACTTGAAAGCCTCCAGACCATGGATGTCTCCAAAACTGGGGGGACCGTGCCAGATCATGTCCTTCGACCAGAACTGATCATGCGCTTCAATATCATGCGCATTCAAAGCTTCAACCATACGGTCCAATAGTTCCAAGTTTTTTTCCGTTGACATCAGGTTGTTTGATTCTTGCGGTACGTCAATGTCAGCCGCTATCCGCTTGTCTGCGCCAAAGGATCAATGCCAATCTGCCGCAATACTTCGATGTGGTCCACCATGACCCAGTTCTCGGACAAACGATCTTCTTTGACGAGCCAAAAGTCCGAGAAGCGCATCTTGACCGGCTTACCCGTGGCCTTAATACCTAGCCATTCGCCCTGATGGGTAGCGGTAAGAAATCCCGTCGCAGCGACCCAATTCTCGTCCGCCACTTCGATATCATTCTTGACGTGGTAGTCCGGGAAAGCCGCATAAAATGGTTGTAAAACTTCATACTTAAAGCCTTCAATACCATGGATGTCCCCAAATCCAGGCGGGCCATGCCAGATCATATCCTCGGTCCAAAATTCATCCTGCGCGTCGAGGTCTTGCGCATTGAGGGCCTCATACATACGGTGAATCAATTCCAAATTGTCGTCAGTGGACATCAGATTCCTCGCACTTCTGGTTCAATCAAGCGATGTGCATTTCCAATTCATGCACTTCGCGTTGATCATTCATCCGGGCAAGCAGCTCGTTCCTCAACTGCCAGAGGAGATCAGTGGGTCGATAAAGCCTAATTGCTCTCTCCCCCAGCCCGTAAACGCCGATTCCGTTCCAGTACGTCCAGTCCCTGCTGTTTCAGAAAATACGGCAGGTCGATAAAGATCCAGTTCTCCGCGAGTTTATTCCCGGCTCGCCGGTAGATATCGACGACGCGCATTTCGACCGACCTATCAGAGGCCGGTAACCCCATAAATCCACCTGAAGGGGTCATAGTCAGATTTGGCCAGCCGAACCAACCGGCAAAGTTGCCTTCGGCGAAGCGGCAGACGTGACCATGAAACTCGATGTTGTCGAGGCCGTCCCGAAAGGGGCCCTGATGCTGTTCTTCATAGCGATCGATTGTGTAGGTGGCGCCGATGCCTGCGGGCCCGAACCAAATCATGTCCTGGTGCCAGGTTCGGGCGAGCTCGTCCTGAGGGGAGTGAAGTCCAGCTCCGGTGAGGTCCTGCAGCATCTCGTTAATAAGATTCAACGTCTTCGAGGTCTCGGCCGGATCCTGTTCGTCGAAGAGTAAACCGTCGTGGGTAAGGGGTCCGGGGGTCAATAGGGCGGCACCCGTTTGCGGCGGCAGCGGACTCACGCCGGCTTGTTGCATGACTCTGATGATGTCGCAAAAGAATCCGGTCTCGCTGATCTTGCCGTCTGTGATGCGATTGAACTCAGCATAAGGCAGAAAGGTCATTTTCCTTGTCGCCGGGATGCCGAGCCAGTCCTCATCGAAAAGGCCCATCAGGTGCCCCATGCTGCACACCCACTCGGTGCCGTCGATTTCACTGGTACCTGCCATGAAGATGTCCTGACGTCGCTGGATTGGCATGAATGCGCTTCGCAGCGGTTTCCAGAACACCTTGGCGACAGCCCCGGCCCCCTGCTGCTCGTAGAAGGGATGCATGCCGCGAAAGAAATAGTCGTCCGTCACGTAGCGACTTAATACCTCATCGATGCCATCTCCAATTGCCTTGTCGAACTGGTCATAGAAGCGCAGTACCAATGACTTGCTTTGCTGATAGTCAGTCACAGGCCGGACCAAATTGCTTGTTTGTTTTCACCCTAGAAATACCTTCTGTTGATTCTCAACAGATCAATCCCGATAGATCTGTTGCATCACGGAGAATTCGTTGAACAGCATCCACTCTTCAACGATCATGCCGTCCTTGATGTGGTGCTGGGTGATGCCCCACATATAGATGCGCCGGCCAGTGGGTGGCCCGTATATGCCCAAACCGCGGTGCGTCCCGACGATGCTCCAGCGTACCGATGTCAGGTAGCCATCCCGGTCGTTGCCCATCCAATAGATATCGTCGATTTGATGTACCAGGTCCGGGAACATCGCCATTGTGGAAAGGATGAACGACTTGTACTCGCCACGGCCGTAGTACACACGGCCGGTCGAACCGCGGAAACGCATCGTCGGAACGTAGTGAGCATCCACCGTGCTCAACATGCGCCAGTTCCAGATGTAGTGATAGGCATGCCGAACGAAATCCTCCACGTCAAAGCCATCCGCCGTCTTGGAGGGCATGTGCAACGGCTTGCCTTGCCCCAACAGGCGCTCCGCCTCTCCGAAGCGCAGGTCCTTCAATTCATCCACGTCCATCTTGTTCCCGAACTCGCGGGCCTTGTCACGCAAGTCAAAGCCGAGTTGGTGAATCAAGCTGGCGGTATCGTAGACCACCCACTCTTCGAAGATCTCGTTCTCCAGTGCCACGCAGTTGGCGATGCACCACAACACCACCTTGTTCCCGGTTGGTGGACCATAGCGACTGTAGCCGGTGTTATGCCCCATGATGACCGTGCGATGGGAGGTGTGGAAGCCTACTTGGTCGTCCCCCGCCCAGACGATCTCGTCGGCGTATAAACGTATATCGGGAAAGGCATTGATGGTGTGGACGGTATCCTGCACAATCTTGTCCCGACCGTACTGCAGGCCGTAGTCATCGTAGACGCGAGAGTTGTGCTTGTAGGTGTCGTAGATGTACCCCATGTTCTTTTCTTCCCATATCCGGTGCGTGATGCGCACGATGTAGTCAATGATATCGACGTAGGTGTCCTCAAAGCCTCTCATCGGCTGTCTGCGCTCTGTGCCCGGGTTCAGCAATAGTCGATCCGTGCCTCCCTTAGCCTCCAAGGATATTGAGTAGTCCTTTGGCATCTGGCGTTGCTCATCTTTCGGCCTTATCGGGTGAGCGTCGGCCTTCCCTTCAGAAGGAACAAGCTTCGCCAACGGCTCGGCTTCGGCTTGTTCTTTTTGAGTCTTGTTCTCTTTCTTGGTCGCCATTTCAGTTTCTCTCCTATGTTGTTTACATAGTAGGTTTGATCACCTAGCCCTGCATAATCCGGTACAAGCGCGCTCAAGCTCTAGTTTGGGGGGCTCTCATTGGTTGAGCGGTGCAACTCATCGAATAGATCAATCCCAAACTGCAGAAAAAGATCAATGAGGTCAATAAACACCCAGTTTTCAACCAGCAAATCACCCTCCCGCCTCCACCAGTCCATGACGCGCATTGTGATCTGCTTATTTGTTGCAGCGACTCCCAAATATTCTCCCGCATGGGTAGCATGGATGCTGGGCCAGCCAGTCGTAGCGACGTAGTTGCCTTCTGCCAGCCTCGCCTTGTGATTGCCGGCGCGCCTATCCGGGAAAGCCCGCAAAAACGGCTGCTGGTGATCATCCTCAAATTCAGTAAGGCTGCGGCAGGTTCCAATACCGCTGGGGCCATACCAGCGCATTTGCGGATGCCAGAATTGCGCCATGCCCATACTACGTAAGTCCACCTGGTCGTAGCTCAGCATCCCCGCAATCATCGCCTCGACCAATGCCAGGCTTTTCCCCGTCTCCAATTCATCCTGGTCCTTAAGGAGTACACCGTCTTTTGCAGCCGGCCCGGGTACTGGCCCTTCCGCACCGCGGCTGGGTGGAAGTAGTTGAATATCGGCCTGCCGCATAACATCCAGGATATCCACTATTACGTAGGTTTCATCAATCTTGCCGGCGCTCACCCTACAAAATTCGCCGAAGCGGATGTTGGTCTTGCTGCCGGTGGCTGGAATGTCCAGCCAATCTTGGACGAATGTTCCAGTGAAATACCCGGTGGCACATACCCAGGCGTGCCCGCCGAATTCTCCGCCCATAAAGATGTCGCATCTTATGTGTAGGTCGGGAAAGGATCGAATCAGCGGTTGCCAGAATCCCGCAATCAGTGCGCCCCTGCCCTGCAAATGATTGATCGGATGCGGCCCATTCCAAGATATGTCTGCATGGACATGGGAGCGAATGATCGTTTCCAGGCGTTCTGAATTTCCGCCGGGTAATTGCTGCCAGAAGTCCCAGACGAGCTGCTTGTTCTCGCTAGTAGCGCTGATCGCCACAATTACGGCCTCGCTGACCGAGCGTCAGTCCATACCGACGTCGTCGAAGAAGGATGGCGGTTTCGAGCCGACAAACTTCAACAATTTTTCTATATCGTAGCCGCACTGTTCCAAAACACCCAAAATGTCGATGAGTACTAAGTTCTCTGCGAGTTTTCGCTCGCCGGTACCTTCGTCCACTTCCACATGCCAAAAATCCATATAGCGCATGCGAATATTTTGGCCGCTGGCCTTGATTCCCAACCAGTCCTCGGCAAACGTGGTGTCTTGATATCCGGTGGCAGCCACCCAGTCGCCTTCGGCAATGCGCACTACATCTGTCGCATGCTTGTCGGGAAATGCTTTGATGAAAGGCTTGCGGTAGGCATACTCGAATTCGTCAATCCCGTGCATCGTCCCGATGCCCGCCGGACCTTCCCATAGCATGTCCTCTTTCCAATAACGACGCATGATGCCCAGAACGTTCTCATTCAGTCCTGCATACATATCTTCTACTAATTGCTTGTTTTCCTTTATGGACATATTGTTTAACCCTTCACCGCCCCGGCCGACAAGCCCTTCACCAGCTGTTTCTGGAATATCAGCACCACGATCAAGAGCGGGACGGCGCCAGACACGGCTGCTGCAGATTGCAGCGGGAGCGAGCCGGCTACACTTACACCTCCGAGGTACTGCGTCATCGCTACTGCGATGGTCCAGTTCGACTGAGCGAGTATTCTCACCAGAAGATATTCGTGATAGGCCAGTACCAGCGTAAACAGCGCCGTCGCGACAATGCCCGGCCACACGATTGGGACGATCACTCGCACGAAGGCCCCAAGACGGGAGGCGCCGTCGATCATTGCCGACTCCTCGATCTCCCGCGGAATATCCAGGAAGAAGCTTCTCAAAATGTAGATCGTGAAGGGCTGGTTCACTGCCGCCAGCGTGATGATCAAAAGGAAATGTGTGTCAAACAAGCCGGAGATCTGGCCCATCCAATAGTAAGGCAACACAAAAGATAGTCTGGGCAGAGATCTAAAGGCGAGCGCCAGTAGCAGGAGCCCCACACCCGCGAGCCCGACGTAGCGCGCCAGCGCATAGGCCGAGAGACTTGCGATGCTGATCGAGACTAGGACCACGCCGACGCTCACGATGATCGTGTTGATGAAGTAGTCATAGAACGTGTTGGTATTCACGGACCTGGGAATAGCCCATAGGATCAGCACCAGGGCACCCACGATAAACCAGTTGACGACGCCGCGCGAAATGGGTAGGCGTTTCGCGAAGATCGCAATGAGTACGAGCGCCAGGAGGATGGCGATGAGCCCGAGGGCGAGCACTTCGATGTTATCCGGGACCGATTTCAGCCACAGCTTGCTGTAGTTGTCTAAGGTAGGCTTGAAAAAGAATATGGGGGTGCGGGAGGTGGCTTGCTTTTTATTTTTTAGTGATTGGAGGAAGGTCCAGAAGAATGGGATGGTGCTGGTGAGCACAACTATCCACAATGCAAGGTGGATGAACAACCGGGCGATTGGATGCGTTATGGGCCGCATATCAACGCTCCTCGACTTGTTCGCGATACATGTAAAACAGGAAGGGGATGAGAACTACCATAATAAAGATCACGCTTAGGACAGCCACCGCGTTGCCCTTTCCCAACCGCTTTACAACCATCGCGACTCTGTAGTTGTAGGTCAAGATCGTGTCCGCATGGTAGACCGGATTCATTCTGGTCAAGACGAAGACGTTATCGAACAGGCGAAAGAAGTCCATCACCGCGATGATGGCGTTCAGCAAGAAGAGTGCCCTCAGGTGCGGAATAACGACGTGCCGGATCTGTTGTAGCCGGGTGGCGCCATCGATAGAGGAGGCGTCGACCAGCTCTTGCTTTACTGATTGCATTCCTGCAAAGAAGACCACCAGCGCAAACGGCGAGGCGATCCAGGTTGTTTGAAGCAGGATCAACGTCTTCATCGTGGTCTCCGTGTAGACGAAACGCTGCCCAATAACCTCCCTCAGAAACCAGCCTATCAATCCAGATGGATCGAATAACTGCCTGAACACGACGGTCCCGATGACAGGCACCACAATCATGGGTATCAGCATCGCCGCCAAGTAAAAGGCGCGGGTCCAGCCGCTGACCTGATCTAGGAGGAGAGCCTCAAAAAAAGCGATGATGATATGCGCCGGTACCACGATGACGATAATCAACATCGTCCAGCGCATCGCGGCCCAAAAGGCTGGATCGGCAAGTGTCTGCTCGTAATTGTCCAGCCCGACGAACACCGGTTCGAGGATGGTTCTAAAAGTAATGTAATTAAGGCTGAATATGATTGCTAACACCAGCGGAAAAATCATGAGAGTGATCATCACGATGTTGCTGGGGGCAGAGAATTGTAAGAACGTCTTAAGTTTCATGCTGGTAGGTTCATCTGTTGGGGAGAGGAAGGTCGCGCCCAACCCCGGTGGGCGCGACCTCTGGTTGTGCCTTCGTTAGGGTAGATAGCCCTGAGCGGTAGCTTCGGCGATGTAATCCTCGGCAGCCGCGTCGAGCGCTTCTTGCGGCGTCATCTCACCAGTGCCGACGAACGGCAAGAATTTCCACAGGGCGGCTTGCGCCAGAGCCACAGCCGGGTGCGTATCATAGATGCCGACACCGTTGGCCACGGTTTCGCTGAGAGCCGGCTTATTGGGCAGACCCTTGGTAATAGAAGTGCGGGTCACGGCGCCCAAATCGGCTCCACGCTCCATACTCTCCCGGTCAAGCGCCTCCATGATGACCAGGAATACCAGCTCCGGATCATTTGTGGTCGTGGCTGGAATACCATAGTAGTCGGTCCACGCGCTGCCACCCAGCAAACCCCCGGGTTTGGGAGCGGCTGCGGGCGCGAACTTGATGACGTCGGCGAAGTCAGACTGCTCGGGGTCGAACATACTGACGGTATTTGAGGCCCATACATGAATAAAGGCCTGGCCGCCGTTATTCAGATTAACCTCTGCGGTCTCATAAGGAGAGCCGGCAAGGCCTTCTGGGCCCATGCAGGCATCCACAACTTCTTTCATCTTCGTCAAGCCCGCAACACCCTCGGGACCATTAAACGCAGGCGTGAGGTCGTCGTTGAGGTAGTCCGAGCCGTACCCTCTCACAAAGGCAAAGAACTCGATCTCCCACGCCCAGTCGGCAGACAGGTCCATGGTGAACGGATAATCGATGCTGGGCTCATCCGCCAGGACTTCACAGGCCGCGATCACCTCGTCATAGTTCACCGGAACATCTATGCCGTATTTATCGAACAGATCCGAGCGGTAGGCGAGATGCAACGTGTTGTTGATAGCCGGGATGCCATAGATCTTCCCGTCGACAGTGGCGCCCTGGAAGGAGGCAGCCGCGATGTCGTCCAGGTCATACTGATCACGGTACTTATCGATCAGATCGTTGAGCGGGTACAGCCAACCATTGTTTGAATTGTTGGCCATCTCGACGTTGGACATATGCAGTATGTCATAGGGCGATTCGCCGCCGCCTGACAAGGCTAGATCAACCTGTTCTCCCACAGCCACGAAGTCGAGGAATTGCACGTCGACATCGATGTTCTCAATTTCGCCGCATTTCTCCATTTCGGCTGCGTAGAACTCCATGATCTCGAACGGCCAGCCGAAATAGGTGATTGTGACCGGGGAATCGGGTACGGGGACGTTGCAAGCCGTGGGGTCGACTACTGCTACTTCTTCCACGACCTCGGGTGTTGCTGCCTTCGCGCAAGCGCTTATCACGATTGCGCCGAGCAGCAGCAAACTGGGCAGATAGTATTTCCTGTTCATTGGAACATGCTCCTCCTCTAGCTAAGTAGATGTAGGATCGAAATACGATGTATACGTCGAATTTGCATTATTCCTACTCTCCTCCTTTTTCTGGGTTCTAAAGACAGGGCTCCCACTCGCTTTGGCGCAACCACCAGCAGTGCTAAACTACCAACTTGTCCGGAGGTGGTCTATCCGTCTCTGGAAACCTGAGCCGCTTGCCGCTCTATCAAGGTAGTAAGCGGCTCTCTACTTGAAAAACATTCCTAATCCTCGCGATCATCTCTTATCTCGTTTGCTTTTTCTCGCCTCCTTCTGCTGCTGAAATGCCCATTCTTGCCTTCAGGTCGCGTACCAACGCGCTGGCGTTCGGCGCATATCCATCGGCTCCCACTTGTTTCGTGAATGTCGCCCTTAACTGTCCCCATTACGAATCTGCCCACAGGCTCGAATCCGCTGGCAGCGATCAGAGGTTGCAGTATGTGCATGGCGCCCTGCATCGCCTTGGCAGCAACCATCATTTCGGGCACAAAATAGGTGCCTTCCTCGAATAGCCGCCCGACTTCTTCCAGCGCGGGAATCAAGGCGTCAAACAGGATGGCCTTGGGCTCCATCCCCAGTTCCAATCCTTCGTTGGTTAGCACCACCACCGGCTCCGCCTCACCGTCAATGGTGTGGTCATAGAGCCCATCCAGAATTTCTTCTTTTCGATCAGACATGCAATACGAGCCTCAAACTCCTATTTCCTTCCCTTGCATTTATGGTCTTCGCCGGGGACGCTTCTTTGCGACCGGCTTTTCCTCCGGAGGAGCGATCACGGGATTTAGGTCTTCGGGCTTTAGAACCGTTTCCAACTGCAAGGGATAGCGCCCGAGTTCTTGCGCCGCATCGAACAAGGCAAGGATGTTTTCCGGTGAAACATCCGAGCCGATGTTGTGACATGGGGACAAGATGTACCCGCCGCCTCGACCCAGATCATAAATACGCTTGGCAACGTCGTAGCGCACCTCCTCAGGCGTGGAAAACGGCAGCATCTGCTGCACGTCTATCGCGCCGTGGAAGCACAGGTGATCGCCGTAGGTTTCTTTCATCGCGTAGGTGTCCATACCCAGAGCCGAAGTCTGTATCGGATTCAGGATGTCCACACCCATCTCGATGATGTCGCCAATCACCGGCACCACAGATCCGTCTGTGTGGTACATGAACTTGACGTCTGCCTGGCCCTTGATGTGATCAATCAACTCCTTCAGGCGTGGTTTGAGCAAGGTGCGAAATGTGTCAGGTGAGATCATCATCGAGTTCTGGGCGCCGATGTCATCCGTGAAATAAACCATATGCACGTATGGCCCGACCTCCTTCAGGTACTGGGACCACATTTCCTTGTAGAGCCATAACAGCTTGTCCAGCAGCGCTTCGGCATATGAGACATCCTGTGCTAAATCGGAAAAAAATGGTTCATAGCCGCGAATCTGCAGCGCCTTTGTCAGCAGCCCACCTTTTATGCTGTCGGCCACAATCACGAAGTCCGTGTTCTCGTGCCAATGCTTGGCCTCTTCGCGCAGACCGGCGAACATCTCGGGGTCGTATGGGTCTGGCCAGGCATATCCATCCAGGTCGTCGATAGCAACATCTTTGAGAGGGGAATCGACCGTGCTGTAGGAGTCCAGCATGTGAGTCCATTTGATGCCCCACATGTCACGGTAGGCATCCTCGCCCTCGACTTCATGCACGCCGACCCAGTTCGGAACCAGCCACCGAAAATCAACGTCGAATTTTCGAAGCAGTTTTTCGTCAGGAATAACGTTCTGCACCATGCGATCCAGGATCTTGTCGTGGTTCTTCAAATCTGGGTCAGCTAGTTTTTCGGCTAATTTGGCATAGGACAGCCGGTGCAAGGAGCCAACGTGCCGTCCCAGGTCTATCGGTACGCGATCCGGATCGCGATGATTAACTACTGCTTCAAAGCGCTCGCGAGGATTCATACTTCAAGCTCTCTATGGAAGACCACCGGGGTGATATCCAGCATTTGACAGACATGCTGCAACTCTCGCACATAGACGCCATCGACCGCCACGATATGGTTGGAGGCAAACTCGCTGACGAACACGTCGATGTCCACGTCCAGCTTCACAAAGGCAGTGGGCAATTGGTGACTACCCCTGGCTTGCACAAATGCTTGGTAGCTATCCTCGGGCAGATTTATTGTTTCCCCGGCCACGATTGCCATAAAATACTCGCCATGCTTGCGGTAGAGGCGGGCGAAAGTCAGAGGGCCGGGCGACGCGGTGAAATAGGTTATTGCGCCGCCGCCGGGCCGGTTGGCGGCGCGGAGCTCGACTTGTTTCAGGTTCTCAGCGGGGTTGTCAGACCGTTGTGCGTACCATGAACAGAACGCTCCGCAGTTTGGCAGGTAGGCAACC
Source organism: Anaerolineales bacterium (assembly GCA_048054495.1). Lineage (GTDB taxonomy): Bacteria > Chloroflexota > Anaerolineae > Anaerolineales > E44-bin32 > JADFRG01. The sequence continues at coordinate 9,510 of JBGMQN010000105.1, read as the reverse complement.
TGTGCATGGTCGTCGATGTAACTAATATCCAGAAACAACACCGGTTTGCCGCCAGACACCTGTTTCAGGATTTCCATCGTCAGCGCGCCATCGCCATCGGCCTCACAGGCCATCATCATGGGTTCTTTTGCACCGTTAGCGTCATAAGGGCCGGGAAGGAACGCGGCCGACATGCATTGCGGCACATAATGGGTCGTCAGGTCGGGCATACACTTGACAGCAACGAAATCTAGCCCCTTCTCTGCGATGATTTCTTTTGTAGCCAAATAGCAGCGCACCTGAAAGCCCAGCTTTTCGGGTGTCAGTTTTCCCTGGCCATAGTCCACTTGAGCCACGTTCTGCTCCAGCCATTTCACCATGTGCTCGGTCTGTTCCTCGGAAACGAGTTCCGCCCGGCGGATGATTTCTAGCTGGTCGATGTGTTCGGTGTCGACCTCGAACATGCGCTTCCACTGCATAGGATCGAAGGTACCTGTGTCTATACCCAGGGAACGACCGCCGAACAGGCCAAACACCTTGCCACGCAGGCGGGCTTTTACTGCTGCTGCCCGGAAGTGGGGGAGCGTCTTATTGGCGACATGCTCTGCATCTGCTCCATCAAAGTCCTCCCGTACCCGCAGGTGGGGATAGCCTATTTGATCGAGCGTGCCGCAGGTGCCAAGAAAGCCGACCATGCCGTGGGTGGCCGGGCTTCTGTTGGTGAGGACTATGGTGGGTAAATCCAGGCGTTGGATGCCGCGCACCACCAGATTGGGCGAGGTCCAACATGGGGTGTGAGCGATAAAAGCCTCGACACCGGCCGTCACCAAGGCCTCTACTTGGGCGTCGATCTCGTCTTTGTGGCGGGCGACCTGGTCTGAGGCGTGCAGCTCGATGGGCAGGAGCTCAAAATATTCGATCGCCTGCTGATGCCGTGGTTCAGTTAGCTCTTTGAAGACGTTCTCCCACTCATAGGGGCGATTGTCTCCGAAGGTGATCAACCCAACTTTGGGATCAGTCATCACACGCTACTTCTCCAAGTTTCTTGGATAAGCCTGAATCATCCGGCCGCCATCTGGATAAATGGTTTGGCCTACAAAGTAGCTGGAATCATCGCTGGCCAGGAAGACGCAGACTCGAGCGATCTCTTCGCACGCGGCGATGTAGCCAATCGGTAAGCGATCCATCAGCTGCTTGTGTTTTTCCTCGTTGTGCACCACCCGCTGCATCAATTCGGTCATGACCGGCCCGGGCGCGCAAGCATTGACGCGGATGCCCTTGTCGATCAGGGCCAGCGCCATTGCCTTCGTGAGCTGGTTGACACCACCTTTGGCCGCGCAATACGGAACCTGGTCAGCCAGGGCCAGAACGGCCATAACTGAAGAGATATTGACCACCACGCCGGGCTTCCCCTGATCGACCATCACGCGTGCGGCGGCTTGGCTGAGCAGGAAGGTTCCCTTCAGGTCAACCCCCATCACCCAGTCCCAATCTTCTTCAGTGATGTCAAAAAAATCAGCCGCATGGTTGACACCGGCGTTGTTCACCACGATGTCAATCGTGCCGTAATGCTCAACAGTCTTGGCGACCAGGTCGTCGATTTGCGCCTTCTGGCTGATATCACAGCGCACAAAGATGGCCTCCCCGCCTTCTGCCCTGATTTCTTCCACGACCTGCTCGCCGAGTTTGACCGTGCGGCCGGCGCCCACAACCTTCGCGCCCTCCCTGGCGAACTCCTGTGCAACGGCAATGCCTATTCCTTTGGTGCTGCCGGTGACTATGGCGACTTTGTCCTTAAGCTTCATTGCATGGGCCCATCCAGGCATCGGCAGACCACCGAGGTCTGCAAAACCTTGATGGTCTATTCCTCAAACCACGGACTCGTATCAAGGGGCGGTGTCTCCAGTGGCTTAACGCCAGGTTCATACTTTGACCGAATGTCTTCGATCAAGTCGGCCATATGGTCTACCAGGCGAGTGACTATTACTTCGCCCTTCTCGCGCGTGCCCAGCGTTGCATCGCCGATGATTCCATTCTTCAGTTCGATGTACTCGGGGCGCGCAAAGGTGCCCTCGAAGTGATACATTGTGCCGGGCTGTGCGGCCATCCCTGGGCCGATGATGAAGCGACGGTCGACCAGCGGGTTCCCGCCGCCCTTGGAGGCTTTGCTCATGTCCACAAACTCGGGGAACAGATACAGGGCGACCGAAGTCTCTGCTTCGCCCGCGTGCCACATACCGGTCTGCAATATCTCCTGCTGATCACGCAGGAAGTCGTACCAGTGCAGTGACAGGGTGAAGTAGCCCTGCATGCCGAGCTTGTGCACGGCCACGATAGTAGAAGACACCTGGCCATGCGCTGAGAGGATGATGAACTTGTTGTATCCAGCCACCGCCGCTCCGCGCACAATGTCCTGAATCAAGCCGATGTGGGTTTCGTATGTGAGTGGGATGTTGCCGGGCATGTTCCAGTGATGGTATGGGTGCGACCCATACATGGGGCAGGGCAACAACATCACGCCTGTTTTCTTGGACACCAACTCGGCCATGCCAATGGCGTTGTAGTCGTCATCGCCGCAGGGACAATGGGGACCGTGCTGTTCGATGGCTCCAATGGGCAGTACGGCGATATCATCTTCTTTCGCATGGGCCACCACCGCCTCAGCCGTCATTTCCTGCCACCACAAAGCTTTTTCATTCGTCATTTTGTCTCTCCCTTAGTGTCATAGGTTGGAATTAGCTAATCTGCTTGTGATCCCCAACTCCACTCCCAGTGCTTGCAATTCCTCATACAAGTTTGTCGGCACGGGGATGCCCTTATCTCGTCGTTCCAGCTCCGTTCGATGCTCAATCTCACCCGGTATAAGCATCTCCTTTGTCTTGTCCCATGTGGGAGACTCCTTGATTGAGCGGTAAAAAGCAGCCATTCGGCTTTGCAGATCGCTCTCACTGAGCAGCGCCAGGGGGTTGATCGCTATCATCAAGTGGCTGGTAAGACTCGGTTCGTCCGGGTGCTTGTACATACCTTTCATCTGGTCCATAAAAACGCCGCCGGTCATTACACCGCACAAGAGCTCGACCGCGTAGGCCAGGCCAAGCCCCTTGTAGCCGCCCACCGGCAAAAGGAAACCAGCAAAGGCACTTTCGGGGTCGTCAGTCGGCTGCCCGTCAATATCCGTTGCCCAATCCATCGGAATTCTCTCGCCCTTCTTGCTGGCCAGCAGAATCTTTCCACCAGATACGCTGGAGAGCGCAAAATCCAACACGAACGGAAACTCACCGAACGTTGGGAACGCCAGCGTCAACGGATTGTTACCGACCACCGGCTTGCTCCCGCCAGGAGCGACCATATTCGGAACTACATTAGTCATCGCAATCCCGACCAAACCTCGCTCGACGGCTAGACGGCTGTAGATAGCCGCCGCCCCGAAATGGTTGCTTCGAATAGCGCCCACCACCCCGACGTTGAACTGTACGGCCAGCTCGATGGCCCGTTCCATGGCTGCCCGGCCAGCCAGGAAGCCGGGACCGTCATCGCCATCTAGCACCTCCAGGCCAAGCGCCCCCCGGAGGGTTTTGATCTGCGGCCTGGGGTTCATGGCGCCTGAGAGCAAGCGTCGGGTGTAAATTGGCACCCGTAGCACCCCATGCGAATCGATTCCCCACAAGTTGGTTTGCACCAGCGCCTGCGCACAGAATGCCGCTTCAGCTTTGGCCATCCCGGCGTTGCTGAATACTTCCGTGATAAATCCTTCCAAGATCTCCGGGCGAACCAGGATATCGTTTTCGGCGATGGGCAAATTCACCAAGTCTCCTCGGTTGGTCTGAACGTTTGCGGCTAGAAGAGTTCCAATCCCGGAATGTTGGCCCGCAGGCGATACACGGTGCTCGAGGCCATGATGTACAGACTGCATAGGTCATCGTCACCCCAGGCAAAATTGGCGGTCTGCTCGGGCATTCGGATCACGCCCAAACAATCCGCTTGCTTGTCGAAGACATGGATGCCACCTGGTCCACAACAATAGAGATTCTCGTCCTGGTCGATCTTCATCCCATCCGGCACGCCCACACCCTCACCTATCGTTTCCGCCCAGACACGACCGTTGGTCAACCCACCGTCAGGCTGCACGTCGAACACCCGGATGTGGTTCCGATCGGTATCATTGACGAAAAGCCGTGACTCTTCCAGGGAAAAACACAACCCGTTCGGTTTCGAGAAGTCGTCCACGAGCAGGGTCAGTGTTTTATCCTCCGGATCGAGTCGATAGACACCTTGGAATGGCAGCTCCTGCTCGCGTGGCACACCGTAATACGGGCCGCGGCCAGAGTTGGGATCCGTGAAATAAACGCCTCCATCCCGTTTGACAACAATATCGTTAGGGCTGTTCAGCTCCTTGCCCTGATAGTGAGAGGCCATGATCTCCGTGTTGCTGTTGGGCCCACAGAGTGTTACCGAGCTGGTTGCATGCTCACATGTGAGCAGCTGACCCTGGCGATCGTAGGTGTTCCCGTTGGCCATATTGCTCGGCTTGCGAAATACGCTTAGTCCGTCCACCGCGCTCCAGCGGTACATCGTATTCCCAACGATGTCGCTGAAAACCAGGTGTTTCTCCTTGGGATGCCACACGGGTCCTTCGAGAAATTGATAGCCAGAGACGACGTGCTCAATTTCGACGTCTGCATCTATAAGCCGTGTGAAACGCTCGTCCCGAATCTCTAGTTCCATATTTAAATGAATGGCCGGCCACCATCGACCGGAATGATGGAGGCCGTGGTGTATTTCAACAAAGTAGCGGCTGCCAGAACAGCCTCGGCCACGTCCTCCGGCGTTGCCAACCTGCCGAGCGGGGTCTTATCGATCTGCTCCTGGAGGTAGCCCGGATCCACCTTCTTCGCATACTCCCCGAGGACCCAACCCGGGGAAACGGACACAACCCGGATTTCAGGCGCCAGTGCGCGCCCCAGCGAGATCGTCATCGAGTTCATCGCCGCCTTCGAGGCGCAGTAGGCAACGTTGCTGCCAATGGCGGTGAATCCGGCAATCGACGAAATATTCACGACCACACCGCCCTCGCCATTGGACAGCAGTTCTTTCAAGGCACGGATGCTGGCAAATGCCCCGCGCCAATTGACCCGAAATATTTCATCAATCAAATCGTCATCAAGTCCATCCAGATCGTCGTGCGATACCGCCCGAGTAACGCCGGCGTTGTTAATTAATAAGTCCACCGTCCCATAACGCTCGGCGACCCGATTTGCCATATCTTGCAAGGCCTCTTTATCGTCGACTGGCGCTTGAACCACCAGGTGACCGTCTCCGACGAGGCTCGCCGCCACGGCCGTGGTTTTCTCTTCGCTTCGACGATATGTAAGCACAACGCGCGCGCCAGCTTCCGCCAATCTCCTACATATCGCGGAGCCGATACCCCCGCCGCCACCGGTTACGACAGCGATCTTGCCTGCCATTAAGCCTTCATTAGTCAACGCCACGCTCCCGTACCCGAACCGAGTTGCGCTCGATCAATACGCCGGGCATGAACTTCAATACCGGTTTGGCTTGCGGTGCTTCAATCCGCTCAAGGAGCAGTTCAAGCGTCTCGTCGATCATGCGATTCACCGGCTGCCGAATGGTGGTCAGCGAATAAGCTGGCCAGCTTGCGGCAGGGATATCGTCAAAGCCGATCACCGCCAACTCGTCGGGCACAGGTATCCCAAGCTCCCGCGCCCGGTCAAGCGCACCAAGCGCCATAATGTCATTGGCGACAAAAATTGCTTCCGGCCGATCGTCCCGCTCCAGCAGCCGGCTCGCAGCTTCATAACCTGACTCGTATGTGTAGGTGCCTGGTTCCCGCAACCATTCGGTCTGACCCCGTTCTCGCATTCGGTCAGAAAAACCCTGCTCGCGATCGACATTGGTTGAGGTGTGTTCCTTGCCCGCGAAATAGGCCAGGCGCTGATACCCCGCATCCAATAGCAGGTCAGCCGCCAGCCGCCCCCCGGCAACGTTGTCGCAGCTCACGGCGTTCGCCTTGGCGCCCGGCACGTAACGGTTAAACATGATGACCGGTGTTCCCTGGCGGGCACACTCGTCCGCCATCTCAGAAGAGAGTGTGGCGGAGGTAATGATGACGGCATCCACCTGATGTTGGAGTACCAGCGGCAGCATGTCGTCGATATCTTGATCGGGGGCTGCATTGAACAGCAAGACCCGCCGCCCGATATCATGCAACCTTTGAGTGAATCTCTCCAATACGTTTGGGTAGAATGGGTTGGTGAAGTCCGCCATCACGATGCCGATAATGTTGGTGCGCTGCGTGATCAAGCTTCGGGCGATGAAGTTGGGCTTGTAGCCCAACTGTCTCGCGGCAGCCAGCACCTTTTCACGGGCTTCCGGGGACACCGGCGCACCATCACTAAACGTGCGCGACACAGTTGACTGCGACACGCCCGCGAGACGCGCTACGTCGATAGAAGTGACTCGCCTACGCGTTTTATCCATACCTGTCATTTGCCGTAGCGCCGCAATCGTAGATCAGCCTGCTCCTTGTGTCCCCAGAACCCCTCCAATTCGCACAGCCGCGAGCCATACTCTCCAACCAGCACACTGGCTTCGGGCGTAATTTGCTGATAGGTAACCGTCTTGAGGAACATTCCAACCCACAACCCGCCCGTGTAGCGGGCCGCGCCCCGGGTTGGCAACGTGTGATTGGTACCTATCACCTTGTCGCCATAGGCAACGTTTGTCTCCGGGCCCAGGAAGATAGCGCCATAATTGGTCATGTTGTCGAGGAAATAGGGAGGGTTCTCGGTCAGGATCTCGACGTGCTCGGCGGCGATCCGATCGGCTTCGACGACCGCCTCTTCCAGGCTATCCACTAGAATTATTTGTCCATAATCGCGCCAGGCCTGGCAGGCGATCTCAGCTGTTGGCAGCACCGCCAGTTGCCGCTCGATCTCATCCACAGTTTCGTGTGCTAGAGATTCGCTGGTTGTGATCAGGATCGCAGGGGAGGTTGTGCCATGCTCAGCCTGCCCCAACAGGTCAGTGGCTATCATCTCCGCGTCGGCCGTTTCGTCGGCAACCACCAGTACCTCGGTCGGCCCGGCCAGGAGATCGATACCGACCTGCCCGAATAGCTGCCGCTTGGCTTCGGCGACATACGCATTGCCAGGCCCGACCAGCATATCCACCGGCTGAAGGGCTTCAGTACCCAGTGCCATCGCAGCCATGGCTTGTACTCCGCCCAAGATGAAAATTTCATCGGCGCCTCCCAGCGCCATGGCAGCAACTGTGGCGGCTGGCGGCGCCCCGTTCGTTGGGGGCGTACAGCCGATGATGCGCTTTACTCCGGCGACCTTGGCGGTGACGATACTCATGTGTGCGGAAGCGACCATTGGATAGCTTCCGCCGGGGACGTAGCAGCCGATACTGTTGACTGGAATGTTCTTGTGCCCCAGTACAACGCCGGGCAGGGTTTCCACTTCGATATCCTTAAGGGCCTTGCGTTGCTCCATCGCGAAGCGTCGCACCTGCGCCTGGGCAAACTTGATGTCCTCCAGCGTTTGCTCGGGCAGGCTCGCCATAATGTCTTCGATTTCGGCATGCGATAGTCGGAAATTTGCTGGCGACCAGCTATCGAAGCGCTCGGATAGCTCGCGCACAGCCGCGTCGCCACGGCTGCGAATATCGCGCAGGATCTTCTCGACGGTTTCCTTTACTTCGCGATCGGCTGCTTGCGACTCATTCTCACTGATTCCGCGTTTGATGAAGCGTGCCACCTCGTGAACTCCTATGTATTCATCTACAGGGCGACCATGGTTGCTCGGAGGCTATAGCCGCGCCGTCGGCCAGTGCTGCCAGCCTAGAAAATCAGATCTCTGGATGGAGGACGCCGAAGCCGCGTTCATAAATCCGGCTTTCGCCCGGCTGCCTTAGGGAGCAGCTTTCAAGTGATGGACGGCTTTCTCCAGAAGCGCCACATCTCTTACAGCGATCGGTCCCGTGCAAAGGCGGCGTATGAACCTGGGAGTGCTAGCAGCCTGTCCCGGTATTCCGGGTAATCGTCAAGGTATTGGGCGCACGGCAGGTCCACGACATCTTGCGGTCGCGGCATGCTACTCACGTGGGCGGTCAGTATCCGATCTGAACCAAGTTGCATGAATTGCTACTCGTCCGCTTCCTGTATTGCTTCCCAGAGTCTGTCATATGTGGCGTCTCTGAGTTCGTCATAGTTATCCGGCTTTATCATCTTCCCGGTCGCATCGGCGCTGAAACCGCGTTCGGCCGCTTGCTGAATGACTTGAGGCGCCCAGTAGGGGTCTTTCCCGGCAAATCCGCTGTGTGGATCGAGTACCGCGAAACCCCACGCCGGCTTATCGCTGTCAACTTCAAAGCCGCGCCAGAGTTTCGGGGGTAGTGTGATCATGTCCCACTTTTCGAGTATGGCTTCATCTTCCGGTTCGCCCGCCGGATCCGTTCCCCAATAGAAGCGCCATCTGCCGCTCAGGATCAGAAACATTTCCGTATAGTCGTGAGTGTGATAGGCCGGCCCGCTGCCTGGCAAGGCACAAAACATGCCGATCTGGAATTTGTGCGGGACCGAAATGTAGGGGGAAAAATCGGGGTTTTCACTGGCGGTATCACCTAGGACGCCATAATTCATTCGCTGGTGACCCGACAGGATACTGTCGATGAACATGAGGGGAATGCCCTGTTTTCTCAGATCCTTGAAGCGGACTATCCGGCTGTGCATTTCCTGGGAGTTGGAGCTCAAGCTCATCAAGCATCCTTCCGCATTATGTGGGCTGCATACGTATGCGCATACGTATGCAGATACTATAGCAATTTTGTATTGGTGTCAAATCGTAGGCTGCTAAATGTCAGATGCGAATCAAGTGGGGTGCCAGATCCAAGGCTTAGGATTGCTGGACTTTTTCGCCGAGGACCCTAGGTCGTCTTAGAATCGCGAGTCAATAGATATAACTGCGGGCGTGCTTCGAGCATCTACAAGTGCGGGGTGGTTATTGCGCGGGCCACACTGCGGACTCGATCTGGATGCTCCAGGTTCCACAATTCTGGAGCGCGGCCCTGCTCGAGTCCCACCCCAACTTCTACCTTGGCAATTCCTGCAAGGTTGTCCAAAAGCTTGTTCATCATTCGTTCGAGCCAAATCAACATTTCTGGCCGAATGAGGTCTTGGATCATCTTCATTTGGCCGCTCCGTCGCGTGCCCGGCGGGCTGCAACACGCTCGGGCTTGCCGCGATCGGCGGGAAGAAACGCCTTGAGGTGGGGGAAGGGATCCGAAATGTGCGGCAGCGACATCGCCGCCACGAAATGGTCTTGAAACTTGGTTTCTATGGCGGTCTCCACCGCGACCTGGCTGGACGAGGCGGTGGAGATACCAATTCCCAGGATCACTAAGCAAGCCATTCGGGGTGACTACAAGGTGCACGTCCTGAATCCGTATCGAAGACTAAAGGAAATCACTGGACTCCAGATCCGAACAATCGAAGAACTATGATGCTGCTAT
>JBGMQN010000028.1:0-5028 GCA_048054495.1 Anaerolineales bacterium | reverse complement strand
TGTTTGTAGCCCGCGCAGAGGTAGTTCAGGCCGGGCTCACCGTCAGGCGTCTCGATAAACCGGTTGCGCGGGCAGCCACCGTGGCAGGCGTAACGCACTTCGCACCCCTGGCAGTACTTGGGCAAGGTGTCCATTTTGTCCTGGCCGAACTTGCGCTGCTTCTGGCTTGCGACGAGCTCCAGCATGTGAGTTTCCTGGATGTTGCCCAGCAGATAATCCGGCTCGACGTAGTGATCGCAGGAATATAAGTCGCCGTTGTGTTCGATTGCGAGCGCGTTGCCGCAAGTGGGAGAGAAGATGCACAGGCTATGCTCGCCCACGTGCGAACCTAGCGTAACGTCGAACAACTGTACGTAGACCTTCCCCACGTCGCGACGTACCCACTCCTCAAAGATCTCGATATGGAATTGGCCGTATTGCTCGGCTCCCACCGAGCGCTCGGTCACCTGTTCGCCGGACTGCGTGTAGAGCGGCCGATCCTCGCCGGAGCTCTCGCTCCAACCTGCGTTGGCGATCGGCAGCAGCTCCATCGTGGCGCGCTCGACGATAGGAATGAACTGGATGAATTCGGCGCCGAGATCGTCGCGGAAGTATCGATAGACCTCCAGCGGGTGATCTTGATTGGCGGCATGCACCGTGCACAGGATGTTGAAATCGACATCATGCTTCTTAAGAACTTCCCATCCAAGCATGACCTGGTCGAAGCTGCCCTCCCCGCCCTTGTTCACTCGATAGGCGTCGTGCAGCTCGCGCGGACCGTCCACGCTGAGCCCCACCAGAAAATTGTGCTGCTTGAAGAAGGCCGACCAATCGTCGTCCAGCTTGGTGCCATTGGTCTGGATGGCGTACTCGATGCTCTGGCCAGGCCTCTTGTATTTCTCGGCATACTCCACCGATAGCTTGAAGAAGTCCAGGCCCATGAGCGTCGGTTCTCCGCCTTGCCAGCCGACGGTGACCTTGGGCGCGCGCTGGCTCTCGAGCAGCTGCTTGATGTAGGTCTCGAGCAGCTCGTCCGCCATGCGGAAGCGGCTTCCCGGATACAGCATCTCCTTGGAGAGGAAGAAACAGTATTTGCAGTCCAAGTTGCAGATGGCGCCGGTGGGCTTGGCCAGCACGTGGTACGCAGGCGGCGCGTTGGCGGGAATGGTTTCAAGCGGAATATCGATCATAGTGGGGATTTGCCTGAGATGGAAACGCCTATTCTATCCGGCGTTGAAGCGGCCGGGATGTAGGAGCATTTCCCGAGCCCGGGACTAATCTGGCAGTACCCAGCTCAGAATGGTGCTGACGATGCTGATAAGGATCGCGCCAAGAAAGGCGTTTAGGAGAGGGTTCTCAAGAGAGAACTCAAGCAGGCCCCCAGTGAATGTCAATGATGAGGTAAATGCTGCCGTAAGCAGCAGCATCGCGGCGTTGATCACCAAGGTGAACAGGCCCAACGTAAGGATGTTGATGGGCAAGGTCAGCAGCTTGACGATGGGTCGGATCAATGCGTTTACCAGTCCGAAGATGACCCCGACCAAAATGAGGCTGCCTATATTGCCTTCAAAGTTTAGCCCGGGTAACAATAAGCTGGTGACCCAGATGGCTACTGCATTAATGAATATCCGAAGGATTAGCCTCATAGATTCCTCCCTAGTTCGCTTCGCCTTCCAAGCGTTCTTCTATCCAGGTCGCAGCCGCTTCATATGCTTCATGCCCGGCCTCACCCACCAGATCCTGTTTTTCGAACACATTGCGCCGACCGATCTTGCGCATGAGCCCGGTGAGTCTGAGCTGGGCCATAACATCCGGGTCCACGCCGGTCAGCATGAGCTTGCTCTTGTGCTTCTTCAAGTCCTTGTTGTAGCGCTCGATGACCTCCAGCATTGTACTGCCGAGGTCCGAGTGCAGAGCCAGAACCAGCACAACCACTGAGTTACTGGTCTCATCCGTAGGATCGGGAAGCTGCTCTTCAAAGGCTCCCGCCGAAGCGAAGAAAAGGCTGCCGTAGGGGACCAGCATGACCACCTCGTTGCTGGGCAGCGCTGTTGGAGGTTCCTGCTCGAGGGGCCAGCCGCTCTCCGTCATCACCCACTGCTTGACCTTGATCTGATTCGATTGCTGAATCACGAACAACAAGACCGAAATCCCGACCCCCAAAAGGACCGCGAATTGGAGTGGAATCAGCAGCGTGGCGACGAAGGTGATGCCCATGACCACCTGCTGCACCTGGCCGGTGTTCCAGACCAGCTCGGCATCATCGATGCGAATGGTCCGGAATCCTATGACGATCAGCAGCCCCGCAAGCGAAGCCAGAGCCAGCTTGCCGACCAACCCACCGAACACCAGCAGCACCACCGCCATCGTGAGGCCGGCGAAGATGTTGGCTAGCCGAGATCTCGCTCCCGCGTTGAACACGATGGCGGTGGCTGAAACGGAGCCGCCGACCGGCATGCCCTGGAAGATCCCGGCGGCGATGTTGCCCGCACCCTGCCCCACAAAGTCCTGAGAGGTATCCGGGTATTTGCCATCTGGATTCACGTAGTTTTGGCTGACGCCTGCTCCCTGCACCAGCCCAACGAACGCCAGCGATATGGCCGGCACGATCAGGCCGAAGATGGTTGAGAGCTGCGGGAGGACCAGCCGGGGAAGCCCGCGCGGGATTTCTGCGATGTCCTCTACCAGCGCCACCGAATCCCAGTTGAAGAGGGGCACCATGAGGGAAGTGATCAGCAGGGCCGCGACCATGCCGAGCGCCTTAAGCGAAGTTTTCTCCAGCTGGAGGATCAATATGATCGTTGCCACTCCTACGGCCAAGGTGGGGAGGTCCACTCGATTCAAGTTGACAAACAGGTTGATCGCTTCAGCGACCTTGCTGGCGCCTTGCGTGTCGTAGCCCGTTAGGTCGCCGAGCTGGCCCAGAACGATCAAAACAGCTATGCCATTGATGAATCCAGTCAGCACGGAATTAGGGACAAAGCGGAGCAGCCTGCCCATTTTGAGCAGGCCCAAAGTCAGCATGAACAAGCCGGTCAGTATCGCCAGCATAAACAGCGATCCGGTGGGATCGCTCCCTGAGCGCACCTGCGGAACGCTGGCGACCACCAGCGACATAGCGCTCGTGGTCTGTACGCTCATGTAGGCCGAACTTGCGAAGATGGCTCCCACCGGCGTGGCGAGCATTACCGCGTAGGCACCATGGATGGGGTTGACCATTGCCAGCATCGCAGAGGCCATGGCATCCGGGATGCTCTCCAGGCCGAGCACGAGGCCCGCGACCATATCGGACCTTGCGATGCGAGTATCGAATTGTGGACGCTTGATCTGCACTTCTTTCAACCTCAGCTAGAAATATTTAACGGAGTGCGACGGGTCATGATATCAGAGAGTTCCGCATCCATGGCCATCGATTCGGGCTCCCGCGAGCCCGGAGCACATTCCGTGCTGTCGTCACCGGCTCTCGTTCTCCATGAGGCGCTCGACCTGCGCCAGCTTGAACTTCAACTCGGCCGTCACGCGTTCCTGCTCCTCCAACAAGCGCTTGAAATCACGGAGCTCGATCGGGGAATCTTCCCCGGCCATCACTTGCTTTGGTTCGCCCTCCTTTGGAGGGATAAAGGCGTTGGCCAGGAAGCCCGTCAGCACGCCGAATAGTCCCACGCCCAACATCATGGTGAGCATTCCAAATAGCCGGCCCGTTGGCGTCACCGGATACCTGTCACCATAACCGACCGTTGTGATCGTGACAAAGGCCCACCAGACCCCATCGCCGGCGCTCTTTATATTCGCCTCGGGGTTACCTGCCTCCACTGCCACGATCAGGCTGCCGCCAAACTCCAGAACCGCGATCACCAGAAAGATGGTCAAGAACATCGCGCTGCCGGCGCGATTCTCTCTTACTTCGTGCAGGATCCTGCGAGGACCGAAGACGCGAAGGAGGCGTACAACCTTTACTACTCGGAACACCCTGAAGATTTTCAGCATTTGGATCGGCAAGCTGGCCAGCAGATCCGCCCAGCCCCAGTCTCTGAGAAAGTACTCTCGCTTCGAGCTGGCAGTAAACAGCCGGTAAAGGAAGTCCACCAAGAATATGAGCGTAATGAAGAAGTCCATAAGCGACACTACGCCTTTAACGAGCGGGTCGATGTTCGGCAGGAGTATTAGGAAGATGTTGAAAAGCGACAAGAGAGAGAGAAGCAGAATAAACAGCTCATAGCTCATGCTCTTCAGATCTCCTGGTAATTCGCGATCAGACATGGGGTCTCCTCCTCAGGCTTACAAATCTTGATTGAGTACAGTTTGATCCCTGAATTGCGGGATGAAATCCTCCTTGATAGAGCAATCTCGGGGAAAATGATTTCGATGAAAGCACAATGATACATGAGCAGTCAAAGGTGCGATTCAAGCCCGCCTCGCCGATCCAACGCGAGGGGGCGCTCGATGAAACTGAATTCCGCAGTAGGTTATGATTACGCAGCCCGAAGCGATACCCATTACTCACCAAACGCATGGCGGGTATCGGAATAAGGCCGTAGCTGTAGGTCTGTACTAAACCAAGTCTCACAATCCAGAGCTTTTGTCAGGCGAGCCAAGGGAGAGCTCGATGATGTAGCGCCCTCTGTGGACAGGATTACTTCACAGTTGCTCCAGACGGTATCGAAGACCGAAAGATAGGAGAAAAGCCATGACTCACGCACTTCCCAAACTGCCCTACGCGTTCGACGCACTCGAACCGCACATCGACGCACGAACGATGGAGATCCATCACGATAAGCACCATGCGGCCTACGTCAACAATCTGAACGGCGCGCTGGATGGCAACGAGGATCTCCAGAAGAAGAGCGCGCTAGAGCTGCTAAGGGACCTTGACGACGTGCCTGAAGGCATCCGCGAAGTAGTTCGCAATAACGGCGGAGGGCATGTCAACCACTCGATGTTCTGGTCGAGCATGAGCCCAAAGGGGGGCGGCAGCCCGGAGGGCAGCCTGGCGGAAGATATCGAGGCGGCTTTCGGCAGCTTCGACTCTTTCAAAGATGCCTTCAAGAA
>JBGMQN010000051.1:0-5044 GCA_048054495.1 Anaerolineales bacterium | reverse complement strand
AGGCCTTCGCGCAGATTGAGATCGCTTCAGTTGTCCAGCCGTTCATGCCACTAACCTTTCTATTCAATACTCCGAGAGGCTTCCAGTCCTACGTACGTGCGATTCGGAGTGCCGGTACCAGAAATATCCAATAATAGGCATAAGCAGGCCAAAGAGTACGGTAATCACGATTTCGATTTCGATGGGAGCCAGTTCAGGAAAGCCCGGCGGATAGCCCATCAGCGTCGATCGGAAGGCATCTACCGCATACGAGAGCGGAATGAAGCGCGAGATCGCAAGCAGTCCATCCGGTAGGGCCCCAAACGGAAAGAAATAGGCACTCAGGATCAGAAGGATAAATTGCAGGGCGTTGGCAAGCGTCTGACCGGCTTCCTTGATGCGCAGTGTGATCGCCGCAAAAGCGAACCCTATTCCAAAGATGCCCGCCAACGCGAACACCAGTATGAAAACCCCGAGAGCCGGGTTGGCAAACGGCAGCTGTCCCAGCATAGTGGACATCAGCCATACAGCAGCAACTACCAGCAGGCTGGTCCAGATCAAGCTGTTGGTGACGCGTGAGACCAGACTGGCAAATTTGGAGGCCGGACTCAGGTAGAGTGCCTCCAGTGTGCCCTGCTTCTGCTCGCGCCGGATGTTATAGCCGATGGTCCAGAGCGTGTCGCTCAAGAATAGGAAGAGCGCGAAGCCGTAGATCACTACTCCGCCCCCGGTTCCATCTGCGAATTCGCCTGGCGAGCTCGAGAACATCAGCGCCGCCAGTGTGAAGATGGCCACGATAGCGAAGACCTGCCCAAAGGAAGCGACGAATTCCACCGGATAGCGGCGCATGATGGTGAATTCCTTGCGCGACATGGCTACCAGCGAGCTGAAGAGCGCGGACAGGCCGTCGAGACGCCTCATCGGTACGCTGCGTGTTCCCATCAACGCGCTATCAATCTACTGAGTCTTGTCGGAATACTGCGCATTGCCATCAGTACTGTCCCACCCCTTCGTGGCGCTTGATACCGCGCTCGACCCTGCGGAAGACCTGGTATCCGAGCAGGGGGGCGATCAGCATGAAAGCCCAGAGCACAGCAAAGTCCAGGTACCACTCACCAAAGAAATAGCCCACTCCAAGCAGGGAAGACCGTACTCCGTTCACCATCCAGGTGGGCGGGAAGGCCAGGGCCAGGGCCCGCATCAATGGCGGAAAGACAAGGATCGGGAAGAAGACTCCCATGAGCAGGCTGACGCCCCACTGCATCATGTTCACGAGGGAGTTCGCTTCGCGTACTTTCATCACCAGGGCACCAAAGAGCAGCGTCATGCCGAAGAGGGGAATCAGGCCAACCAGTATGAAGGCCAGGGCCAACAGCAAGTCTCCTCTAAATGGATTGATCCCGAAGATGAGTGCTCCAATAAAATAGGCGAGAATGCCGCTGGTCAGGGATCGGGTCGCACTGTACAAGGAGATGCCGGCCGCATTCCAGAATCGGCTGGTCGGCGTCAGATAGATGGCCTCCAGCGTTCCGGTCTCCTGCTCAAACCGGATCCAATAGCCCACTAGCCAGAAGGCAAACGAGACGATCATGAACGTGACGGAACCGATCAACATATAGGCCACATAATCGGGCGTGCCGGTGTTCAATTCGAAGTTGGCGGCTGCCGCGTCCCCGCCGGTGGCTCGCCCCAGCATAATGGGCAGAGCGGCGAACACGATCGGGATCAGGATCTCGACAAAGAGCTGTCCTTTGTAGCGCGAAACCAGACTGAGCCGCATCTTCGCGGTAGCCATTACGATCGAGAGCTTGCTGCGCAGACTCGGTTTTCCCCTCAATTCAGACCACCCTTGTGTCTTCGGAGAGCGTGCGGCCGGTCTTGGCGACGAATACATCTTCCAATGTGACGTGTTCCGGCTCGATTTGCTGCACGAGCGCGCCGTTTTCAGTGAGCGCCTCGATTAGTCTGGGAAGCACAACCCTCCCGTCCGAGCTGACGACTGTCAGTCTGGTCGTTCCGTTGGCGACTGCAATTGCCACCTCCGTAACCTCTGGCAGCGAGCCCACTGCCGCACGGGCCGCCTCCGGGATTACCCCTTCGATATGGGTGACGTGGTCCCTATGTAAGGAGCTCTTGAGGTCGGGTACGGTCCCCAGATCGATCACCTCGCCTTGGTCGATGATGGCCACCCGGTCGCACAGCGTCTCGGCTTCGGACATGATGTGCGTGGTATAGACGATGGTCTTGCCCTCCTCATTGAGCTCACGCACCAGGCGCCTCAATTCGCGGGCGGCCGGCACGTCCAGAGTGTTGGTGGGCTCGTCAAGGATCAGGACCGGTGCTTCGTTGATAAGCGACTTCCCGAAGGCCAGCATCATCTTCTGCCCGGAGGAATAAGTTTCGACCGTTCGATCGGCGATTTCCTCCATGTGCAGCAGTTCGATGATCTCGTCTGAGCGCAGCTTCCGATCCGAGGGAGAGAGGTGGTAGAGCGCTCCAAAGAATTCCAGGTTCTCTCGTGCGGTGAGTTTCCAGTACAAGCCTCGCTCGCCCATAAGCATGCATCCAACGGCGGCGCGCACGTCGTTCTCTTGATCGACGATGTGGTAGCCATGGATCCATGCGTCTCCGGAAGAGGGCAGGAGCAGCGTGGTCAAGCATTTGATCAGAGTGGTCTTTCCCGCTCCATTCGGGCCAAGCAGCCCGAAGATCTCGCCCTCGTGGATTTGCAGGCTGACGGATTTCAGCGCTTCGACTTCGGTGGTTTCCGACTTAAAAAGCCCTTTGCGTTGCTTAGGGTAGTAGGTTTTACTTAGCTCTTCGATACGAATCTCTGGTTCCATGGTTCCCCTCTAGGTTTTGCGCCGCGCGCAGAATGCGGGTTTTGCCTACTCTGGCCGGCCATACGAATGCCGCATCCAGGTGAGCGCTCGCTCTTCCCGAAAGCCCATGCCGCGCAGCGTATCCACCGCTACGTCGGAGGGATAATCCATTACGATGGAGCGCTGCCGGGCGTGGATTCGGCTCAAGGCTTGAGATAGAAGCCCCTCTTCAATCTGTCCCTGCAGCGCAGGGTCTACCAGCAGCACGAACCGTAGAACCCCCGTTCCGTGGACCGACAGGCTGCCGAGGAGCTGGCCGGCCTCGTGACGGATCAGATGCAGCTTAGCTTCGCGCCCAAAAAATCGACCGAACCCGGTGGGTTGGAAATATCCTGGCTCCAATGGGTATGGCCAGACCAGCCCTTCGGGCGACACACGCTCCGCCAGCGCCCACTGCTGCGTCCACTCCGAAGCGCGCCGCAGTCGGACGGACTGGCCTCGACCGGCTCCACTCCAAGGCAGTCCACGTGGCCGCCGCCACGTCGTGCGGGTTGCCAGCGATAAATATCCCATCGAATGATAGAGCGACAGCGCGGCTGTGTTATGCCGCTCTACTTGCAGGCCAATCGCTTCGGCTCCCGCCTTCTTGGCAAACTGGTCCGAGGCATCCACCATCTGCCGCGCGATGCCGCGCCGCCGGTACTCCGGATGCACGGCCACGTTGGCCATCACCCAGCGCCGCGGATGTCCACTGACAGGCAGCAAACTGGCGTTGCCGACGATCCGCTCGTTTTCTTCCCAGACGAAGCCCAGGGGGCGAGCAGCCGGCGGCAGCAGCAGGCGGCTGAGCGCCCAACCGACCCATCCGATACGGCCGAGCGTGCGCATCTCGCGCACCATGCGTTGGGCCGTTCCGTCCAGGTCCCCTCGAAACGTGATCTCGATGAGATCCGCCACCTGGCCCATGTCTCGGCGCGGATCGATGGGCCTCAGGCCGGGGGGCGACTCGGAAGCGCGTGCGATGACGCCTGCGGTCATCGTATGCCTTCCCGACCGGTTTTTCTCTCAAGTAGCCCACGAGCCGCGCAGCTCATGAATCGATCGCTCCCAGGAGAGATTCGGCTTCTTCGACGTTGATCTTGCCCTCCTCCAGCATACGCAGGATCAGCAACCGTTCCTCCTCGCTGGCGCCGTTTTCCCCCGGGCTCTTGACAGTGAAATCCTTCATGCTGGCCGCGGTCCGGCGATGGCGAGCGGCCTTGCGCTGCGCCCTGGCTGCTTTGCGCTGCGCCTTGGCAATCGAGATCCGAACCTTGCGCCCGATCTTCTCCGAGTCAAAGGTCTGCAGTCGATCCCCGAGCCCCGTCAGCCCCTCTTCGATATCGATCATATGCGACTCGATTTCAGCCCCCACTCGGGCCGCAATGGCCTCTCCCAGGTCCACCGCTGCCACCTCCTCCGAGTCCGACCCGGTGCGAAGGGTGAGATCCCCGCCGCAGGACAGATCGACCTCGGCCTTTCCCTCCCCCAGTCGGATCTCGCAACCTCCGGGAATGTCCGTCGCTTCCACCGGGACTGCCAAACGTAGATCGCCGCCCGCCTCGAGACGGACGCATACCGAAGCGCTTTGCGCAAGGTAGCAGTTCAAATCGCCGCCAGCGGTGACGGCCGATTTCGCATCTCCCTCCGGCGATAGAGAGACTCTCGCGTCTCCTCCAGCGGTCACCTGCACCAGACCCTCCACGCGGCTCAACCGAACGTCACCGCCCAGGCCGCGAAGGCGCACGTCGCCCTGAACCTGGTCGACGACCGCTCCGCCGCCGACCTGATCTATAGACAATCCGCCGGATAGCTGCCGGGCGGTCACATCTCCTCCCACCGTCTCGGCGGTGGCGGCGCCCACGCTGCGCAGGCTCAGGCTGCCGCCCACGGTTCTAACGCTGACATCGCCCGAAAACCCTCGGAACGAAGCATCGCCGCCGATGACCGCGGCCTCCACCGCCGCCTCCAGCGGTACAACGACCATGCAGTCCGACTCGCAGACTATTGTCAGATCCCCGTTCCCGGCTTCGGCATGTAAGTTGCCTCCCTCGCCAGATTGAATCTCCACCGACTCGGTCTCGCGGGCGCGCACACGCAGGCTGCCGCTGACGTTTTCGAATTTGATCTTGGGTGCGAGACCGGTTTCAATCGTTCTGGTTTCCATGTTTCACGCTCCATCCACCTTGTTTGAAGCATCCTTC
>JBGMQN010000005.1:0-40189 GCA_048054495.1 Anaerolineales bacterium | reverse complement strand
ATCGGCTGATAAGCTAGCTTCGAAGCGAGCAGCCCGAGCCTCATCAACCCGAGCAGACAAAAATGCGATTGGACAGCATGACCTGAGTACTAGTACAATAATCCAGGCGTATGGATTCCGGTTGAGAACCGGATGAGAGCTTTCGAGTAGATTTCTACCAGAGTGGAAATCGAGAGTAAAGGGGTTGCCATGCGCGGTCTAGACGGCGGTTTCGGTTAGCCAAGTAGCGCACCATTAGTCGCTAATTTATAGTCACAACCCAAATTGGGCAGCGAGCCATAGGGTTCGGCTGCCCGGTTTCGCGTACCAATATAAGCTGGGACACACGAGTAGCTGAGAGAAAAACAGTCGCAAGAAGCAAGAAAATGACAGGAGAGAACACCATGTCCATGCAAGCACTGAACCAGCTCGTAGCACGATCCATAGTAGATCCAACCGTAGTCCAGGCCTTTCGCTCCGGACGAATCGGGGACGTTCTCGACGAACTCGAGTTCACTCCCGACATGCGAGCACAGCTCGAGGGCATCGAGTCTGATTCCTGGGCGGAGTTCGCGGTGATTTCGTACCGCTTCGTGAAAGCTGCCGAAATGCCGGCGCCTCGCATCGAGCTCCCGTCGCCCGTGGAAGGCCTCTTCCCAGACGAGCGGTCGCAGGCTGACCAAGAGCAGGTGGCATGATCCCTGTCTCGCGCGAAGAGCGCCACTGGTTCCTAGAGAACGCGGCACGCGCCCTGCTGGACTTCAGCGGGGTCTCAGAGCCGCCCGTTCCGGTGGAGCAGGTGCTCAACCATCCTCCCGCGGTCTACCAGGAAGACTTCGGTGTGGTAGACATGTACTCGCACTTGTGGGACGCTACTTTCGCTCGTCCGCCAGGCCAGCGCGGCAGTATCTTCGTGCGGGTAGATCTCGAACCCGAAGAACGGCGCTTTGCTCTGGCGAGAGAGACCCTGTGTGCCTTGATCACCAGCAAGCACGGGCGAGATCTCGGAATGCCCGATCTCCTGATGTCGGAGCTCAAGGATTCGGCTGAGTACTTCGCAACGCAGTATGTCGCGCCGGAGTCGCTGGTACAGGCCTACCGCGCGCAGGGCGGAGACGAAGAGAACTTTGCCGACTCGTTTCAACTGCCTGCCGGCGTCGCCGCGGCCCGCTGGTAGTTCCCTCCTTTACAAACGCGGGCCTGACGATCGGCCCGCCCACAACCTGTCATAAAGGGTCGTCCCAATGGGGCGGCCCTTGCCGCATGGCCCCCAGTGGCATCGCTCTTGCATCGAAGTGTATAATCTCGCGGCCTCGACGGAGCCGCAGGGAAGTCGCATCTTGAAAGGCCAAATCGCGCGCAGCGTAGGGATTACGTTTGCGATGGGCATGGTGTTGCTCATCGTAATATTAGGTTGGGGCGGCCTCACTGCGGAAAGCGCGCCTTCTGTCCCGTCGGTTCCAAACCTACGCTCCATGCCACAGCCCCCGCCTGCCGAAGTGGCAGCCTCAACCCCCGCAGCGAGATTAAGCAAAGTCTTCGATGAGCGCGAGACCTTTGTGGTTGCTGCACGGATCGCCGGCCGCAGCCATATTTGGGCTCAGGTATTGGGGGAGCCAAATGCCTACCAGCTGACTGCAGGTGATTGGGACGATCGGAATCCCGTCGTGAGCCCGGGCATGGACAAGATCGCATATACCTCACGACAGGCTGGCAGATGGGATCTATACGTCCTGGAGCTGGACACTGGCGAGGTGCGCCAGCTAACCGATACGCCAGGCTATGAGGGCAAGCCCACCTGGTCGCCAGACGGCTTGTGGGTAGCCTATGAGGCCTACTATGGCGATAACTTCGATATCTGGATACTTCCGCTGGGCGGGAGCCAGTCGCCGATCCAGCTCACAAACGATGCAGGTTCGGATACCGCCCCGGCCTGGGATCCGGGTGGTCGCCGCATTGCATTTGTGTCCGATCGCGGTGGATCGCCGGACATCTACCTTGCGGACCTGGACAAGCCAACCGATCGATTCTCGAATCTCACGAATACTCCACACATCGATGAATTGGATCCGGCCTTCAATTCGGATGGGTCGCAAATCGCCTTTTCGGTCCAGATCGACGGCATCAATGGTATTCAAAGGATGCTGACGGATGCGGATGCTGCGCGTTCCGCGCTGCAATGGGTCGGTCAGGGATCTGACCCAGTGTGGTCTGGAAACGGAAAGTCAATATCGGGAATTCTAAGAACTCCCTACGCATCCCATATCGTTACCTATCCCATTGAGCAGTCTATCCACCCTGGCGGTGGAACCTTCTCAGGCAGAATTTCGGAAGTGGATTGGTCGCCCCAGGTATTACTGCAGCTAGGAGCCTATCCAACGGTAAATTCGGAACCGCTCTACGAGCCTGTCCAGGATGAGCCCCGATCCATCGGAGATCGCCTTGGGGTCATTCCGCTCGCGGAAGTCACTCCTTCCGGCCTCAGGTTGTCGGACGCGGCTGACGAGGCATTTGACGCCCTGCGCCTGCGCGTTCTGGATGAAAGCGGGTGGGATTTCCTGTCGAATCTGCAGCGCGCATATGTAGGCCTCAACGAGCCCCTGCCGCCAGGCTATGCATACAATGACTGGCTCTATACGGGGCGGGCTTTCTCGATCAGCCAGGCTGCGGTCCAGGCAGGTTGGGTGGAGGTTGTCCTTGAGGAATTCGGTCTTGAGACTTACTGGCGCGTGTACGTTCGTGCGAGTGTCCAGGATGGAAGCCTCGGCGAGCCCTTAAGGAGTAAGCCCTGGGACTTCACCACTCGGTATATCGGTGATCCGACCGCCTATGATGCCGGCGGCGGTCCGAAGCCAAACATTCCCGATGGTTACTACGTAGATTTCACGGCTCTTGCGGCAGACTATGGTTTCCAGCGGGTCCTAGCGCTTCCCAATTGGAGGAGTTTCTACCCTGGAGCGCGGTTCGATGAATTCGCGTTGCGGGATGGACGTGATTGGGTCAGCGCCATGCAGGAGCTCTATCCCGCTTCGGCAATTGCCACACCGACTCCCTATCAAACCCCGACGACGACTCCGACGAACACTCCACGTCCCACTCCTACGCCATGGTGGTGGCGATGGAGAACGCCCACGCCAGCTCTTGATCTGACGCCCACGCCTTAAGATGTTGCTTAAACTTGGCCTGCCAATGCTTGGCCTCCTGCTGGTCGCCTGCGCTCCGCAGCCGGTCGTCGCACCCACCCAGATAGACCCTACAGCGGGTCCTGTCAGAGAAGCGGCGCCTTCGCCGCAGGCCCTGGAAGCCGCGTCGCCGGATTTGGAGGCTCCACCGCCGGGACTCGAATCTCCTCGAGCCGAGGTCGTTCTTCCGAACAATGTGCTCGATCCCGTATCGGCGTGGCGTCCACCGCCGTATAAGATCCCGCTTGCCATACGGCCGACGGACCATTATTACTTCACTCGCCCAATCCCTTCCGGAAATGTCAACTGGCCGAATCCCCGTTATCGATACGGGAGCACCTTCTTCGGGGAAGAGAGCATACATACCGGGCTCGATCTTGTTGCGGAGCGAAGTGCTCCGGTAATAGCGGCCGGCGATGGCGAAGTCATTTGGGTCGGATACGGACTGTACAGAGGGGTGCAAGACCTAGCCGATCCATATGGGCTGGCCGTGGCCATCCGCCATGACTTTGGCCACGAGGGCCAGGTTCTTTACAGCGCTTATACGCATCTCGAATCGGCCAATGTGTGGCTGGGCCAGCGGGTGTCGGCGGGCGACAAGATCGGTACGGTGGGCGATTCGGGACATGCGAGCGGTCCTCATCTTCATTTCGAGGTACGGACGGGAGAGAACCGATACTTCGCCACTCGCAATCCCGAGCTGTGGCTGGTGCCCGCGGAGGGTTGGGGAGTGCTGGCGGGCCGCATTCGGGACACCTGGGGACGAGATCTGAGCGAGTATCTGGTCAGAATCAAATCTGTTGAAACGGAGCAAATCTGGGAGGTTTGGACCTATGCGCTCGGAACGGTCCAGCCAGACGAGTACTATCAGGAAAACTTCGTTATCGGGGACCTGCCGCAGGGTGCTTATGAGCTGCAAATCAATTTTGCGGGCCGATCCTACGCTTCTTTCCTATACCTCAAGCCGGGTCAGACCAATTTCGTTTATTTCAACGGTCGCCGGGGGTTCAGCATGGAGCAGGATCTCGCTTCGGCGGCGAGAACGGACAATCCCCCGTACCCCTAAGACTGCTGGGATCCTGTCTGGATTCCACCCCATGCCGCAATAATAGGCATTATGTAAATTAGATTTGACCGCGGTCTCGCGGTTATGTTATTCTTTCGCCGCCTCGGAGGCCTATGATACGCGAACGAGTATCCGAAAACATCTATGTATTTACCAGCGAAGTTTACGCACAGGTAAATGCCGGTGCGGTCGTTGGGCCCGATTACACAGTTCTAATCGATACGCTTGCCTATCCGGATGAGATCCAGGAAATCAAGCGATTTACGGATGACCGCCTGGGTCGGCCCGTTCGGTTCATCATCAACACGCACTACCACTCAGATCATACTCTCGGGAACAGTTTCTTTCCACGCGCCACCATTATCTCGCATGCGCTCTGCCGTCACTACCTCGACAAGAGGGGCCGCAAGGCGCTGCAAATCTCGCAAGAATCAAGTCGCGAGTTACGCGATGTACGCATTCGCCTTCCAAGTGTGACTTTCGAGAGCGGGAGCGCCACTGTGCGGGTCGGCAAACGAACGCTGCAAATTATGCCGCTGCCAGGCCACAGCGCCGACGGGGTCGGTGTCCTAGTTCTAGAAGACCGGGTGCTGTTCTCCGGCGATGTGATGATGCCGGTTCCCTATCTCGCCGATGGGGACTACGAGCTCATGGTCGCCAGTCTAAAGTCCATTCCGCAAATGAAGCTCGAGAATCTCGTGCAAGGACATGGAGAATCCATACTAAGGGGCGAGGTCGGCACCGCCGTGAGGGCCAATCTTTCATACCTGGCTGCCGTCCGCCGACACGTACAGACTGCTTCCCGGAGGAAGGATCCTCTTGGCTACCTCGAAAAGATCGGTATCGAGGACTGCGGCAAGAGCCGCATTCTAATGAATGGCATCGCCGAAGACCTCCACGAGCGCAATCTGATCGCACTCTATCAGATGCGGTTTGGCGCGGAGTAGGGGCCTTTGGGGAATCTCTCCTGCGAGCTCGTATTCGACGGCGGTAGTGTAGGAAACCCCGGCGATTGCTACGGATCATTCCGCTGGAGGCTTGCAGACGGACCCCTTTCTTCGCCAGGCCGGCGACGCTTCGGCTACGGCACCAACAATCAAGCCGAATACAAGGCATTGATCGAAGGTCTAAAGGCGCTGCTCAACCAGCTGTCGTCCAACGGAACGAGGCCCGCGGACGTTGAGCTGGTAATCCGGGGAGACAGTCGCCTGGTCCTTAAGCAGCTCGCGGGGGAATGGAAAGTCAAGAACGCCGCACTACGCGAGCTGCATTCCTCAGCAACGCTACTCATGGCGAGATTCAGCGGGGTTCGGATGGTTCATCAAGCCCGTTCAGAAACGGTGCGGGCGCTGGGTCATTGACCCGCTATTATCCGTGTGGCATAATCGCGCAGATCGAAAGGCTGTGAACGGGAGCAGTAAGCCTGATCCGCGCCGTAAGCGAACTCGGGAGAGTGAGAGCCGAGACGGTGCTCCAGGTCGAATATCGCCCGGGAGCCGCAACCCGAAAGCAGTACGTTGCTCTAGCTGCGACTAAGGAAGCCGAATTCGCCCACCGTTAGATGGGCGCGGGCATGAACTGGAACGCGAGAGTGCCCGATAGAGCGCCCGCACTGAGCGGGAATTAGGGTGGTACCGCGGGAGCGCATGGTTCTCTCGTCCCTACGTCTGGGGCGAGAGCTTTTTACTTAATCCATATTTCGTGAGGCGGAAGATGGCGGAAAGGCTCTATCACGAGGATGCGTATCTTCGAGAGTTCGATGCGGTTGTCACGGCCGTCTCCGAGGGTTGGGTGGCGCTGGATCGCACCGCCTTCTACCCGCGCGGCGGAGGCCAGCCCAGTGATCAGGGACAGATATTTCGAGAGGGCGATTCTTTTGCAGTCACTCAGGCAAAGACCCAGGAAGGTGAGATTTGGCACGCGGTCGACCTCGAGGGACTGCGGGAGGGAGATGGGATCGTCGGCAAGGTCGACTGGCAGCACCGATATAGGATCATGCGCACTCACACCGCCATGCATATCCTGTGCGGGGTCATTTGGCGCGACTACGGCGCCAGCGTGACCGGAGGCAACATGACTCCCGGACGAGGCCGAATGGATTTCGAATTTGAAAGAATGCAAAGGGAATTGGTGGAAGAGATCGAGGAAAAGATCAACTCCGAAGTTCAGGCTGCTCGACCCGTGACTGCGGAAGTATTGCCCCGGGAAGAAGCTTTCCGCATTCCGGACCTGATCCGGACCAAAGTCAATTTGCTTCCCGAGGGGATCCAAGAAGTGCGCGTAGTTGAAATCAATGGGCTGGATCTTCAAGCGGACGGCGGTACGCATGTGGGCAATACGAGTGAAGTGGGACGGATACGGATCGTGGACTACAAGAGTAAGGGCCGTATCAACAAGCGCTTGATCGTAGAGCTGGAGGATTAGGTGCCGATGTTTGAACCCGTTCCCAGCAAAGTCGAGTTCGTCAAGCAGGAGCATGAGATCCTCAGGTTTTGGTCTGAGAATCGCACGTTCGACGCGCTCAGGGAGCTTCGCAAAGATGGGCCGCGCTGGTCCTTCATCGACGGTCCCATCACGGCCAACAACCCAATGGGGGTCCATCACGGATGGGGGCGAACCTATAAGGATCTGTTCCACAGATTTAAGTCCATGCAGGGGCATCACACCCGCTACCAGAACGGCTTTGACTGCCAGGGACTCTGGGTAGAGGTCGAGGTCGAGCGGGAACAGGGATTTGAGACCAAGCGCGATATCGAGAAGTTCGGCTTGGCAGAGTTCGTGGTCCTGTGCAAGCAGCGCGTACTGAAATTTGCGGCAATCCAGACAGAGCAAAGCATCCGGCTCGGCTACTGGATGGATTGGGATCATCCCGAGCAACTGAGAGAACTGAGTGTTCGCCTCGGCGAAGATCCGATGCAAACAGTGACGATGGAAGGCCCTCGAGGTCCCGTAAGTGGTTCTGCGGAAAGCATGGTGGGGCGCCTCGGATCCCGAGAGCTGGGCGGATCGTACTTTACCTTATCCGATGCCAATAACTACACCATCTGGGCGGTGCTCAAGTCTTGCTACGAGCGGGGATGGATCTACAAGGGCCGCGATGTCATGCCTTGGTGCGGGCGGTGCGGCACGGGTCTCAGCCAGCATGAGATCGTCACCGAGGGCTATCAGGAGCTCACGCATCCAAGTCTTACGCTCCGCCTTCCATTGGTGGACCGCCCCGGAGAGAGTTTGCTGGTCTGGACTACCACGCCCTGGACGCTCACGAGCAATGTGGCCGCCGCGGTGGGCCCGGATCTAGCCTATGTGCGCGTTCGACAAGGTGATGAGATCTTGTATTTGAGCAAAGGCACGCTGGAGGTTCTTAAAGGTGAGTACGAAATTGAATCCGAACTCACCGGGAAGGAACTGGAAGGCTGGCGTTATAAGGGGCCGTTCGACGAGCTTCCGGCCCAGGTTGAAAGCAAGGCGCCAGAAATGCATCGTGTGATCCTATGGGCGGACGTCGGCGAAGAGGAAGGCACGGGGATCGTGCACATCGCTCCGGGCGCGGGCGCCGAGGACTATCAACTCGGGAAGGAGCATGAACTCCCCGCCATCGCCCCCCTGAACGAAGCAGGCGTCTTCGTGGAAGGATTCGATTGGCTCAGTGGACTGCCAGTAGCCGAGTCGGCCATCCCTATCCACGAGAACCTGTTGGAAAAGAAATTGGTGTACCGCTTCGAGGATTACACGCACCGCTATCCGGTCTGCTGGCGCTGCGGAGAAGAACTGGTCTTCCGACTTGTGGACGAGTGGTTCATATCGATGGGTGAGCGGCTCGACAAACCCTACTCGGAAGTCACCGAGGAAGAAAAGGCAGGCAATCTGCGGTATCAGATGATGGAGGTGGTCATCAACGAGACCAAGTGGTACCCCTCCTTCGGCCTCGATCGGGAACTGGACTGGTTGAGCAACATGCACGATTGGATGATCTCTAAGAAGCGCTATTGGGGACTGGCCTTGCCCATCTATGAGTGCTTGCACTGCGGAAAGTTTGAAGTAATCGGGAGCAAAGACGAGCTGGAAGAGCGCGCGATCGAGGGGTGGGCGGAGTTTGAGGGACACGCGCCGCACCGCCCATTTATCGACAAGGTTCAAATTGCGTGCCGTCACTGCGGCGAGGCCGTGAGCCGTATCCCTGAGGTTGGAAACCCATGGCTCGATGCGGGTGTAGTGGGGATGAGTACGCTAAGCTACCACCAGGATCGCGAGTACTGGGCCGAGTGGTTTCCGGCGGATCTCATCAGCGAAAGCTTCCCAGGTCAATTCCGCAATTGGTTTTACAGCCTGCTGGCCATGAGCACGGTGCTCGTGCGTCGCGCACCCTTCCGGAACGTTTTCTCCTACGCCACGCTCCTGGCCGATGATGGCCGGGCGATGCATAAGTCGTGGGGAAACTCCATCGAGTTCAATGAGGCGGCGGACAAAATGGGTGTCGACGTTATGCGATGGCTGTATTGCGACCACCAGCCTGAGAAGGATTTGCTATTCGGCTACGAGCATGCCGATGAAGTGCGACGCCAGTTCCTGCTGCCCCTGTGGAATGTCTACAGTTTTCTGGTTACTTACGCGCGCATCGACAACTGGCGGCCAGGCTCAAACGGAATGCCAGACTACAGCCAGCTCGATCGGTGGGTCCAGGCAAGATTCGGCGAATTGACCCAACAAGTGACGGAAGCCCTGGAGAGATTCGAGCCGCACACTGCCACTGCAGCCATCCGAGTGTTCTTGGATGACCTGAGCAACTGGTACCTTCGCCGCAGCCGACGAAGATTCTGGGCGAAGGCGGGAGCCAGCGATACGACGGATGCCGACAAAGAAGCTGCGTATCAAACGCTCTATGGGGTGCTGGTCGAGCTGATTAAACTGCTGGCGCCATTCGTGCCGTTTGTGACTGAAAGCCTTTATCAAAATCTTGTGTCGACCGAGGAGGTGGCAAGCGTCCACCACTGTGATTGGCCCGCAGTGGATCGCTCGGTGCTCGATTCCGAACTTACGGATGAGATGGCGCTGGTTAAACGGCTGGTGTCGCTCGGACATGCCGCGCGCAATCAGGCTCAGATTAGGCTTCGCCAGCCACTGCGTGAAGCGGCATTTGCGGTTGCCAAGGCCTCGGAACGGGGTGTCATTGTGCAATACGCAGACATTATTCGGGATGAGCTGAACGTAAAAGAGGTGCGCCTGCTGGACGCGGTGCGTGAGGCGGCAGAGTATCAACTTAAGCCGCTGCCCAAGCAGCTGGGGCAGAAGTATGGCGCCCGATTTCCTGCAGTTCGAAGCGCGTTGCTCTCGATGGATGCGGATCCGGCTGCACAGAAATTATTGAACGGAGATCCCATCGATCTGAAGATCGATGGGGAGCGGCTCGAGGTCTTGCCCTCGGAGGTGGAAGTCCAGATATTGCCGCGAGAAGGTTTTACGGCCGCCGCCGAAGGGGCCTATCTGGCTGCCTTGGTGACCGATATCGACCAAGATCTGCATCATGAGGGTCTGGCTAACGAAGTCGTCAGGCGCGTGCAGGAACTGCGAAAGAAGGCTGAATTCTCCGTTGATGATCGCATTAATCTTCAATATTCCGGGACGAGTGAATTGCTGGACGCAATAGAGGTGCACCGCACGTACATTGCGTCCGAGACCCTTAGCCTCTCGCTGGAACGGTCGGAAGAACCGACGGGTACCGCGGGAGCCGCATACAAGTTCCAGGAACAGGAGTTCAGGGTTGCGATCTCCAAATTCGAAAACGAGTAGGTCCGCAGACCTAATCAGGGCGGCATGAGATACAATCCCCAGCCGAGGATTGAGCATTGAGATTACTCAAGGATTATCTGGGACTGGCGCTTATCTCCGGATCGGTCGTAGCGCTGGATCAGTGGACCAAGTATTTCGTGCGTCTCAACCTGGAGCCGCGCGAGCAGTGGATTCCATGGGAGTGGCTGGCGCCTTACGCGCGGATTATCAATTCATCGAATACCGGCGCGGCTTTTGGATTTTTCAAGGACGGAGCCCTATTCTTTACGGTGGTTGCCATCCTGGTATCGATTGCCATTATCTTCTACTATCCTCGTGTTCCCAGGTCTCAAACCGCACTGCGCATTGCCCTTGCGCTTCAACTCGGCGGCGCACTCGGCAATCTGGCTGACCGCCTGATACAAGGCGGCCAGGTTACCGATTACATTTCGGTCGGAAGATTTCCGGTCTTCAACGTTGCGGATGCGGCCATATTCTTCGGTGTCGTGATTCTGCTGGTGTCATCATTTATGGAGGGTCGCGGGAGTCAGAAAGAGGCTGAGGCAGAATCCCCCAGCAGCATCGAACACTCGACCGGATAACCCCAGAGCAAAGGAAGAGATGAAAGCAGAGACGGCCGACTTTGTGGTTGAACCACCCGGCGGCCGGCTAGACGCATACCTGGCGGATCGTATCGCCGACAGGTCGCGCACTTCCCTGCAAGCTATGATCCGAAATGGCCAGGTCCAGGTCAACGGGAGAAGCGTTGCGAAACCAGCATTTGAGCTGCATTCGGGAGACACCATCCAGGTGTCCCGGCCTGGTGTAGAGCCACCAGTCGATGATTATCCGCCGCTAGCGCTCGACATCGTGCACGAGACGACCGACTACATGGTGGTCAACAAACCGGCTGGGATCGTCGTACATCCTTCCCCCGGGCATGAAAGCGGGACGCTGGCTCAAGCGGCCATCGCCCATGCCCCGGAACTTGGCGATTTAGGAGAGGCGGGACGAGGGGGTCTGGTGCATCGGCTCGACAAAGATACTTCGGGGCTGATTCTCTTCGCTAAGAACGAGGCGACGCTGACTCTCCTGCAAGAGCAATTCAAGACCCGAAAGATTAAGAAGACCTACCTTGCGTTGGTCGACGGCAGTCCGCCGAGCGACGAGGGACGGGTGGAGGCCTCCATCGCCCGTGATCCCAGAAATCGGCAACGATTCGCAATCCTGGAGAGCGGTCGGCCCGCGGTTACCGATTTCAGGATCAAAGAACGCTTTGACCGACATGCACTTCTTGAGGCGTTCCCGATCTCGGGCCGGACGCATCAAATTCGCATCCATATGAAATTTCTCGGGTGCCCCGTGGTAGGGGACCAGGTGTACGGCCACAAGAAACGGAGCCTGGATGTGGACCGCCAGCAGCTCCATGCTTGGAAGCTACGATTGCCAGATCGGGACGAATTCGAGGCCCCCATCCCGGCAGACCTTGCGGATGCAATCCGGCAGGCGAGTCGGATTTAGACCGCCGATGCTCGTTGAGTAGCAACGAGCATCGTTGAGTAGCAACGAGCATCCATTGGTTGCGCATAGCCATAGAGTGATCGAGGCGATTAGCGAGCCGGGCGTGATAAGCACACGGAAAGCTAGCGCTGCGGTGGGAGAATTGGGAAACAAAAATGGATTGGATTGACCTGCGATCGGACACGGTTACGGAGCCGACGCCGGAAATGCGGCAGGCGATGGCCGAGGCGGAGGTTGGAGACGATGTATTTGGGGATGATCCCACCGTGCATCGGCTCGAAGAGATGGCCGCGGAACGCATGGGAAAGCCGGCGGCGGTGTTTGTTGCCTCAGGCACCATGGGGAACCTGGCGGCCGTGCTCAGCCATTGTCAGCGCGGAGACGAGATCATTCTTGGCGATCAATCGCACACCTATCTTAATGAAGCTGGAGGAGTTTCTGCGCTTGGTGGAGTTCACTCGCGTGCCATACCCGATCAACCCGATGGAACGTTGCGGGTGGAGGACATTAGAACTGCGATCCGCGTAAATGACGAGCATTATCCTATCAGTCGGCTGATCGTAGTCGAGAATACGCATAATTTGATGGGGGGAGCGGCCCTTTCGCCTAAATATATGGACTCTGTCTCAGCCATCGCAAGAGAACGCGGGTTGAAAATACATCTGGACGGGGCGCGAATCTTTAATGCTGCAGCGGCGCTCGGAGTACCTGCGTCGGCTCTTGCCGAATCTGCTGACTCAGTAACCTTTTGTCTCTCGAAAGGCTTATGTGCACCGGTCGGGTCGGTGCTCTGTGGATCCGAGGATTTCATCCAGCGAGCCAGGCGCGCACGAAAGCAACTGGGTGGCGGGATGCGGCAAGCAGGGATCCTGGCCGCGGCCGGAATCGTGGCCCTGGAAAAGATGGTCGATCGACTCTCCGAAGATCATGCGCGTGCGCGTCGCCTTGCCGACGGTCTGCGAGCGCTGCCCGCAATTACTCTAGAACAGGATCCTCCCCCATCGAATATGGTTTATCTCAAGCTGGACCCCAATGCGGGAATCGCCACAGGCGACTTGATTCGGACATTGGGGAAGGAGGGCATCAAGCTGATCGCACGGGACGAATATCGAATGCGGCTGGTTGTCCACTATTGGATTAACGATGTTGCCATCGATCGTGTCATCGGTGGTTTTGTAAGCGCCACCTCGGCTTCGTAAATCCAAGCTATGGTAGACTTGCCGGCGCCCGGGGGTGTGGTGTAGCGGCCTAACACGCTGCCCTGTCAAGGCAGAGATCGCGGGTTCGAATCCCGTCATCCCCGCCAGGCCCATTCCCTTATCTTTGATTCCGTTCCCAATAGGTTCTGGATAGAGACTTCTACGTATGTCGCTCTGCAAAGGCTGGGCGATTTTCATCCGAGGGAATCTTGCCTGCCGGCGCCCGTGGGAATCGCCCGTCCCGGCTTGCGCCAGCGGGACGGGGAACTCGCAACTGTGGGTTTTTCACAACATTATTCGGGGTTGCTTTCACCTCACGCGAGCTTCGATTAGTTCAACTCCCTTATCTCGATCTCCGCTTTCCGGAAGGTAAGATCCCCGTGATCCTCGCTGATCGTAATCAACGTCGTCCCGCTTACTTGATCCAGGCAATGCGACCAGTCTCGGCCATATCGTATCCACCCAAGTCTGCGATCGCGGATTTTGCCTGGGCTTCTAAAAGCCATTGGGCCAAAGCCTGAATAGGTGGAAGTTCCCATTTTGCGGCGGGAATGACCAGATCGTAGCGTTCCATGGTGAGCGGAACGAAATCCAGACCGAAGGAGAGGGCTGCCGCGGATACTCCGACTCCTGCATCCGCCTGGCCTTCAGCAACGGCGCGCGCAACTTCTGAGTGTGTCAATTTCTGCTCCGCGTAGCCGGAGACATCCCCGGGGTCAATTGCCATTTGGCGCAACTGCGCATCTAGCCATATCCGCGTTCCTGACCCCCGCTGGCGATTGACAAAGCGCACGCCGGTTCGCGCCAGGTCTCCCAAGCCGGCCAGACCAATCGGGTTCCCTGGAGCGATGATCAAACCCACTTGGCGATGAGCCAGGGTCAGCAAAGCCACCTCTTGGCCTGGCAAGAAGTGACGCACAAACGGCACGTTGTAGGTGTCGCTTTCCTCATCCCACAAGTGGCAGCCAGCTAGGTCGGCTTTCCCTTCAGCCAGTGCGATCAGGCCGCCCCTGCTGCCAGCAAATGTAAGCTGGAGGGTGTAACCCGGCTCTATTTCCGGATATTGAGCTGCGATCAGGGCAATAGCTGGGTCATGGCTGCCGACGAAACGCAGAACGCCTTCCTGTGTTTTGGAAGGTTCATCGGGAAAGGCGCGCCAGCGATCCAGTGCGTGGCGCACAGCTTGTTCTACCTCTGCCGGAGCGAATCCACCTGCTAGCGCTTCCAGCAGGAACGCTTCCGCTCGGTGAACCAGATTGGCGCGGCGCATGGGAGTTTCATGTTCCATCGACAGCCCACCGACGACACGTGTACCTTGCCCGGGGCGCGAACTCACCAAACCTTGACTGACCAACTCTCCATAGGCGCGCTGCACCGTGCCCGGTGAACACTCCCATTGCTCGGTCACCTTCCGCACAGAGGGCAGCCGATCACCGAGCTTGAGCCGATCATTCAGGATATCCTGCCGGACGGCTTCAGCGATTTTTTGGTAGAGAAAAGACCCGCCCACTCGCGTTAGTTTCCTGCCCTCAGATTGACCTCAAAAGCCGGATGTGGCGAGATGTTCCTGAATATCCAACTGAGCTGAGAAAGTATACTTGTTATGATATAAGTATACAGTAATCTCATGTTTCCCAGGGGCGAGCAACTGAGGAGCGATGCACGCTACAAGGATTTCGATACAAGCCTTTTTCTCGATGGCGCTCATCTTATTGCTGGCTCTTGGGCTGGAGGCATGTAATGTCGCGCAGAACGAACCCCAGACTCTCCGGCTGGCAACCACCACCAGCACCGAGGACTCCGGCCTGCTGGACGCCATCCTGCCAGAGTTTGAATCGCAGCATAACGCACGCCTGGAGGTCATAGCTGTCGGTACTGGACAGGCGCTCGCCCTGGGCGAAGCGGGGGACGCCGATGTGCTGCTGGTGCATGCCCCGGCGCGCGAGGCGGCCTTTGTAGCGGATGGGCACGGCACCCAACGCTATGATGTCATGTACAACGATTTCGTCATCGTCGGTCCGCGTGCGGACCCGGCTGGCATTCGGGCGCTGGCCCAAGCAGCCGATGCGCTGGCTGCCATTGCGAGTGCCCAGGCGCCGTGGGCCTCGCGCGGCGATGAATCCGGAACCTACGTGAAGGAGCTCTCCTTGTGGCAGGCCGCCCGCGTAAAGCCAGCCGCCGGCGCCGAATGGCACAATTCGCTTGGGCAGGGCATGGGCGCGACGCTGCAATTTGCAAATGAAGTGGGCGCCTACACGCTGACCGACCGGGGTACATTTCTGTCTCAAGCGGACCATTTGCCGAACTTGGTTATCCTGCTCGGCGGGGAGAGCATCGATGAAAACCCCGACCCGGCGCTATACAATCCCTATGGCGTGATCCCCGTCAACCCGAAGAAGAGCGAAGCCATCAACCACGAGCTTGCACTGGATTTTGTCGCCTGGCTGACATCGGTCGAGACGCAGCAGCGTATTGCCGACTTCGGTGCCGAGGAATATGGACAGCCGCTGTTCCATCCGAACTCAGAAGCGTGGAACTCTTCACAGCCCTAAGCGATGGATGCAGCAAATTAGACTCTCGTTACTGATGCTCTCGAATCTCTGATTTCGGTTCTCTGCTCGCCAATACATGCAAACCATTCTGGATTCCCTTCGAGAAGCGTTAGACCTGATAGCGACATTTGACCCAGAGCTGCTGGAGATCATTGGGAGATCGCTGCAGGTCACATTGGCGGCGCTACTGATCAGCACGGTGATCGGGTTGCCGTTCGGGGCCGCGTTGGGGATGGCGCGCCGGGTGCCGGCCCGAACCGGGGTCATGGCGACGCTGTACACTGGCATGGCTCTGCCGCCGGTAGTCGTGGGTTTGTTTGTTTACCTGCTGCTTTCACGAGCCGGACCACTCAGCGTGTTGGATTGGCTGTTCACGCCGTCCGCAATGATCAGCGCTCAGGTCATCATTGCGCTGCCGCTCGTCACCGGCCTGACCCTGGCCGCAGTGGGCGGCGTGGATACGGACCTGCGCCTGCAAGTGCGCGCGCTGGGAGCCACTCGCTGGCAGACCGCCCTGGTCGTAATGGCTGAAGCGCGCACGGGCGTATTGGTCGCGGTCGCGGCGGCTTTCGGCGCCATCATCTCGGAGGTCGGGGCCGTGATGTTGGTGGGGGGCAACATAGCAGGGAAGACACGCGTGCTGACAACGGCTATCGTGCTCGAAACACGCAAGGGAGAATTTGCGCTGGCGCTGGCATTGGGGATGGTGCTGCTCTTGCTGGCTTTTATCGCCAATGCATTGCTCATTCGCTTTGGTCGGGACATTGGAATGGAACGCTGATGGCGCGGTCAACGGCTGAACTATGCGAATTCCGAAGAACCAGCAGCCATCTGCCTTATCTGAGGTCGATTGTATTCCGTGATTGCGAACCTCATACTGTGGGATATGCTCTTTAGTCTTGATCATGTCAGCAAGGAGTACAACTCCCGCAAGGTGCTCGATATCGATCACCTGACCATCGAACGCGGGGAGGTGCTGGCGATCGTAGGGCCGAACGGCGCGGGCAAATCCACCTTGTTGCGGCTGCTCAACTTCTTGGAGCCACCTTCCTCGGGCTCCATCTACTTCGACCGCCGCCTGGTGCCGGCACGCGTTCCGCTCGCCCTGCGCCGGCGGGTGACGACGGTGTTTCAGCGCCCGCAGCTGCTCACTCGCTCGGTGGTCGCCAACGTGGCTTTTGGGATGCAGCTGCGCGACCGTGATGCACGCGGCCTGGCTGCGGCGGCCCTGGAGCGCGTGGGGCTCGGCGCCATGGCTCACGCTCCAGCACGCAAACTGTCGGGCGGCGAGATGCAGCGCGTCGCCCTAGCGCGTGCGTTTGTGCTCCAGCCCGACGCCCTGCTGCTCGACGAGCCAACCGCCAATCTGGATCCCCACAACGTCAGCCTGATCGAACGTGTCATCGCAGAACAGAACGTAGCCCACGGCACGACCATCGTGCTGGTGACTCACAACATCTTCCAGGCGCGCCGGATGGCGCACCGCTGCGGGCTGCTGTTGGAAGGAAAGTTGGTTGAAGTCACGAATGTGGAGACCTTTTTCAGCTCGCCCCAGGACGCGCGAACTAGCGCATTTGTGGGCGGAAAGATGGTGTACTAGGCGTTGACTGCTGAATACACCTGGCGATAGTCGGGTGTTTGTGTTTTCCCTAGCAGGGGTGTAGATTGGCATCCACAAGGAACTCGTGAAAATTCGACTGTATGCGACTCTGCGCCAGATCGCGGGCACGCGCGAGGTAGAGATACCCATCGAGGGCCAACAAGCCGTAGGCGAAGTGCTGCGTGCATTGGTAGAATGCCATCCGAGACTCAACGAGGCGATCTGGGATGCCGACGGCTCACTGGCCAATCACGTGGCGGTGGTGCTTAATGGCCGCGACGTCCGTCACCTGGCGCGCGTGGACACGCCTCTCTCCGATGACGACATCCTGGCCGTGTTTCCCCCGGTGGGGGGAGGGGCAGATGGGGGAGCGGCCAGCGGGACCAAATTGAGCGATCTGGATGACGAGGCCGCCTGAGCGGTAGGACTTGCTTCTCATCCATCCCCAAGCAAGCAATCCGGCGGGCCAATTGGCCCGCCGGAGCGCGTAACTTCGTAGGAGTGGGGAGCTGTTCGGCTAGATGATCTCCAGCTCTTTGAGCTTGCTCTGGGGCACAACACCGTTCTCCCAACCCCGTTCGGCATAGTACTCGGCCAGCATTCCGTCAAGCTCACACACTTGGCCCTTGGAGCCGGGGCCGTCGGAGGGTTCCTTCAGAAACCGTTCCGGCAGGTAGTCTGAGCCCTCACCGAATCCGGCCAGGTTGTTGTAGTGGCGCTCCAGGTTATAGACGCGCTCGCCCACCTTCAATAGGCCATCGGCATCCATCGGGTTGCCAGTGATGGTCGCATACTGCTCGGCGAAGGCGTCCAGGTTCTCGGAAAAGGTGGCGAACTTGCACACGTCCAGACAGTCTGTCATAGCGTGGACGTTCTGGAAGATCACGGTGAGCTTGCCTTTGCCCTCCCACTCAAGCGGATCGATCACCTCGGCAGGGCCGAGCACATTGCCGATCACCTCGGCCGCCGGGGTGTAGGCTCGCAGGTGGCAGGCGCCCCGGTTGGAAGTTGCGTAGGCGATGCCCATACCCTTGATACCGCGCGGGTCGTAGGCCGGGATGGACATGCCCTTGACCGACATTGAGATTTCCGGCGCGCCCCACTTTTCGGCCGCGTGGGCCGGCGAATTGGCGATGTCATCGCCGATCCCTTCGCGGTGGGCGATCTTTCCTAGCAGTTCGATCATGCCCTCGCCGTTCCCCCAGGCCAGCCCATCGCCATCGAGCAGCCCGCGCTCCGTGGCTTCCATGGTGACTGACAGGGCGTTGCCGGACTCGATGGTGTCCAGCCCATAGTCGTTGCAGTGGTCGATCAGAGCGCACACAGCCGCCGCATCGCTCAAGTCGCAGTTGGCGCCGAACGCCCAGGCGGATTCGTACTCGACGCTCTCCATATGAAGGCCAGCGTGCGATCCCTCCTTGATCTCCACCTCCTTCTTGCAGGCCACCATGCAGGCGTGGCAGGTCGGGTCCTCAACCAGGATAGTTTCCTTAACCGTCTCGCCGCTGATCTTCTCGTGGGGTTCAAAGAAGGTCGACTTTGCGTTGCGGGTGGGCATGGCCCCGATGGCGTTGACCATGTTCATCAACACATTGGTGCCATAGACCGACAGACCGCCCTGTTTAGGGGCAGTGACGACTGCCTCGTGCTTGAGTTGCTCCAGCCCCCTGGCGTGGGCTTCCCTGAAGCCCTCCTTGTTGAAGGGGCGCGGTCGATCAGCGTGGACGCCTTTCACCACTACTGCCTTGAGGTTCTTGGATCCCATAACCGCGCCAGTGCCGCCCCGGCCTGAGGCCCGGTCGTCCTCGTTCATGATGCACGCAAAACTGACCAGGTTCTCGCCAGCCTGACCGATGGTCATCACCGACACGTCCTTTTCGCCATATTTTTCCTGCAAAGCCTTGACCGTATCGTGCACGCCCTTTCCCCAGAGGTCGGAGCCGTCGTGCAGGCTTATCTCTCCGCTTTCCACATAGGCATAAACGGGCTTCTCGCTCTTGCCCCTGAAAACGATACCATCCAACCCGGCCCACTTGAGCCGTGCGCCGGACCAACCACCGTGATGGGAGTCGACGATAGTGCCAGTGAGGGGTGATTTCGTGCAGGCAGCGATACGGCCGCTAAGATTGACGTCCGTGCCGCTGAGTGGGCCGGTCATCAGGCACAGGATGTTGTCTGGGCTGAGAGGTTCTACCTGTGGGCCGTTGTCGAAGACGTACTTGGCTCCCAACCCTCGCCCGCCGATGTACTTGCGGGCATCCTGATCCTCAATGGGTTTGTACTCGGTCTGCCCGGTGGTTAAATCCAACCAGGCGACCCGGTTTCGGTAGCCGCCGAAGTTCATAGGACACCCCTCTCAAGTTGTCTACGGAATGGACAGGTAGCCTCGGGGGATCATCTTTTCTGCAGAGCCTCTTCTTCGCTCACCCATGGCTTGGCCGATCAGGATGCGCGTCTGCAGAGAAGCTGGGATGCTTGCCTGGCATTTCCCCCGATAGTTCCATTCTAGCGGAGGAGGTGTGGCGAAGTCAACTGCTTGTATCTGTTCTTGCTATAGTCCAATTGGTGGTGAGGCAAGTCGCCTGCTTGACACTGTGAAAATTGCTATGGTATGCTCGGCCGGCTCTCGGGGGGATCGTCATTAGTTCTCAGCAACAAAAATACTGGTTGGGATTCAATAGGGCCACTGGCATCGGGCCTGTTCGACTTCACGCGCTGCTGGAAGTTTTTGGCGACGCCGAGTCTGCCTGGACGGCTTCGCCGGCCCAGCTACGAGCTGCAGGCCTGGGGCGGAAGACCGTTGAGAAGTTTGTGCGTGCGCGTGATGCTATGGACCTGGACGCGGAATTGGAGCGAGTGCTGGGTATGGGCTTCCAATTGCTGTCTTTGGACGACCCGGACTATCCGGAGGACCTGGCTGAGATTCATTCTCCGCCGATCGTGCTCTACATCTGGGGCGAAATGCTTCCGCAGGATCGGGTGGCAGCGGCAATTGTGGGTACCCGTCGCGCGACCCCCTACGGCAAGGCCGTGGCGCGTGACCTGGCCTCGGGTTTAGCGAGCAGTGGGGTTACGATCCTCTCCGGCCTGGCGCGCGGTATAGATAGCGTCGCCCACCAGGCAGCGCTTGAAGCGGGCGGACGAACGATTGCCGTATTGGGATCTGGGCTGGATCATATCTACCCACCAGAGCACCGCAAGCTGGCCCGTTCGATCGCCGGGGCGGGGGCCGTAGTCAGCGACTACCCGCTCGGTACGCGGCCAGAGGGCAGCAACTTCCCGCCGCGCAACCGGATCATTTCCGGTCTCTCCCTGGCGGTTATTGTGGTCCAGGCTGGAGAACGGAGCGGAGCGCTGATCACCGCCAATTTCGCAGTCGAGCAGGGTCGAGACGTATTTGGTGTACCGGGCCGTATCTATGATCATGGGAGCAAGGGAGTCAATCGCCTGATCAGTCAGGGTGCCTTCCCCGCCACCTCTGTGGACGATGTCTTGGAGGTCCTCAATCTGGATGTGATTGCGAAGGCGGCGCCCGCGCCCCTTCCGGAGGACAAGACCGAGAGAATGGTACTGGGCAGCCTGAGTTCCGAGCCCATCCACATCGATGAACTGCGGGCCCGATGCGAGCTGCCTATCGCAGAGTTGACTGCCTGCCTGTCCATGCTCGAACTTCGCGGGCAGGCTCGCCAGGTGGGCGGAATGCACTACGTACGCGCGCGCGAACAACGCGCAGAATACAGGCTGGGATGACCCTCGAACACACTACAGCGGTGATTATGGCGGGCGGCGGTGGGACCCGGCTGTGGCCCCTTTCCCGAACCGATCGCCCTAAGCAGAGCCTGGCGGTCCTGGGGGATCGCACGCTATTTCAGATGGCGGTAGAGCGCCTCGCACCCGCGGTGCCGCCTGACCGGATTCTGGTCGTGTCGGTTGATTCTATGGCCGGGATCCTTCAGCCCCAGGTTCCCTCCCTGACGGCGGGAAACTTCCTTAACGAGCCAATGCCACGCGGGACGGCTTCGGTCATCGGCTACGCGGCCACCGTGCTGAGTCGTCAGAATCCGACCGCGGTGATGGCATGCCTGACCGCGGATCACATCATCCAGAACGAGGCTCGTTTTCTAGAGTTGCTGGGAGCGGCCGAGAGGCGCGCTTTGAAGGGTGAACTTGTCACCCTGGGAATCGCTCCTTCCGCCCCATCCACCGGCTATGGCTACATTCACCTGGGTGAAAAATTGGCCACCGAAGCGGGCTTCGACATTCGATCGGTCCTGCAATTCAAAGAAAAGCCCGATTATCAAGCGGCCGTTGAATATGTTGAGAGTGGTGAGTATGCATGGAACTCAGGCATGTTCGTCTGGACCGCGCAGCGGATTCTGCAGGAGATTGAGCGATTGATGCCCCGCCTCTTCGCCGCGCTGCAGGAGATCGAGCAATCGATCGGAAGCCCGGAGGAAGCCGCAGTGATTGCGCGTGTCTGGGCAGGACTGGACAGCGAAACGATCGACTACGGAGTCATGGAAGGGGCCGAGGGCGTGGTCGTGATCCCGGCCGATGATCTGGGTTGGTGGGATGTGGGCGGCTGGGACCGGCTCGAGGAGTTGCTAGAGGCGGATACAAGCGGGAACATTGTACGGGCGAGTAAGACTCTCCTTTCGGATACAAAAGGAGCGGTGGTTTATCAGGAAGCAGGCCTGCACCGCCTGATCGCAACTCTGGGACTTGAGGATATTGTGATCGTCGATACGGAAGACGTGGTGCTCGTTTGCGACCGCAGCAGAGCGGAAGAGGTAAGGAGTCTGGTTGCCGGGCTATCTGAATTCGATCTGGAGGATTATGCCTGACCTAGAGACCTACTGCTTGAAGTGCAAGCAAAAGCGACCCATTGAGAACCCGGAAGCCACCTTTACTGCGACCGGTTCTCCGGCCACGCGCGGGACATGCGCGGTCTGTGGTTCGAAGCTGTATCGAATGGGCCGGACGGAGGCGCACGAGGGGCTGGAGCCCCCGGAAGTCAAGCCGCGTGCTAAGAGCTCAACGAATCGCCGTAAGGGCAAGATGGTTATCGTTGAATCTCCCGCCAAGGCACGCACCGTGGGACGCTACCTGGGCAAGGGATACACAGTGAAGGCTTCGGTTGGCCACGTGCGGGATCTTCTGCGTTCGCAAATCTCGGTCGATGTTGAAAACAACTTTGAACCCAAATATCGCGTGCCGAACGAAAAACGAGAGGTCGTCAAAGAGCTGAAGAAGGCTGTCTCTAAAGCAGAACAAGTATATCTGGCCACGGATCCCGACCGAGAAGGGGAAGCCATTGCCTGGCACCTGCTGGAGGCGGCGGAAATCGACGACGATCAAGCGCGGCGGGTCGTATTTCACGAGATAACTAAGGAGGCCATCGAGGAGGCGTTTGAGAATCCGCGCAGCATCGATGCAGATCTGGTTGATGCGCAGCAAGCGCGTCGCATTCTGGATCGCCTGGTTGGCTATAACATCAGCCCCATTTTGTGGACTAAGGTCCGGAGCCGTCTCTCGGCCGGCCGAGTGCAATCGGTGGCCCTGAGGCTTGTTGTCGATCGGGAACGCGAGATCGAGGACTTCCAGGCTAAGGAATACTGGACCATCGACGGCGAATTCCTCAATGTGGAGAAGCCTCCGGAGTTCCGCGCAGGCATGCGGAAAATTGACGGAGAAGATCCTGAGATTCCTTTCCAATCGGCAGCAGACGAATTGCTGTCGGACCTGCGAAAGGCGCAGTTCAAGGTAGGTAAGGTCAAGCCCGGCACCCGAGTGCGCCGACCGCCGCCACCCTTCACCACAAGTGGGCTGCAGCAATCTGCTTCCCGACGTTTGCGATATTCCGCGCGCAAGACGATGGCCATCGCACAGCAGCTTTACGAAGGCATCGATCTCGACAGTCATGAACCAACGGGTTTGATCACCTATATGCGAACCGATTCGACGCAAGTTGCCAAGTCGGCGCAGGCCGAGGCGCGGAAGGTCATCCGTTCTCAATTTGGCGCGGAGCATCTGCCAGAAGAGCCACCGATATACAAGACGCGCGCACGGCGAGCGCAAGAGGCGCACGAGGCAATACGCCCGACATCCATTAGCCGAACACCGGAATCGATCAAGACCTTCCTGTCCGCTGATCAGCAAAAGCTTTACCAACTGGTCTGGCGTCGATTTGTTGCCTCTCAAATGAAGCCAGCCGAATACGACACGTTATCGATCGAAGCGGTGGGGACTTCAGAGAGCCATGAGTATCTCTTCAAGGTCAACGCTTCAACCCTGAGGTTTCCCGGATTCCTGGCTGTTCTAGCAGATCGGAAGTCCAAGGAGCCTGAATCTACAATCAG
This sequence comes from Anaerolineales bacterium, assembly GCA_048054495.1. GTDB lineage: Bacteria > Chloroflexota > Anaerolineae > Anaerolineales > E44-bin32 > JADFRG01. Next base: position 16,965 of record JBGMQN010000005.1, on the reverse strand, counting down.
TCTGGATCGGCTTCCCGCGCTCAGCAAAGATGACCCGCTGGAACTCAAAGAGCTGTTCCCCGAGCAGCACTTCACGCAGCCTCCGGCTCGGTATAGTGACGCCAGCCTTATCCGGGCCCTCGAAGAGCATGGGATCGGCAGGCCCTCGACTTATGCCCCGATCATGAGCACCCTACAACGCCGCGGCTATGTGGAGCGCGAGCAACGGCGGATGATTCCCACAGAAATCGGAATGACCGTAAATGACCTGCTCGTCGACCACTTCCCCAATATTGTGGACCTGGGGTTCACCGCTCGCATGGAGGAGGAATTGGATGAAGTGGCCGAAGGAGATCGAGATTGGGTGGAAGTGGTGCGCGAGTTCTATGAGCCCTTCGAAAAGCAATTGGAGCGGGCGCGGGAACTCATGCCCGAGGTCAAGGCCGAGGCTGAGCCTATTGACCGTATGTGCCCGGAGAGCGGCCACCAGCTCGTAATTCGTCACGGTCGATACGGCAAGTTCATCGGGTGCTCCAATTTCCCGGAGTGCCGCTATACTGAGCCCTGGCTTGAAAAGATAGGCGTTCTCTGTCCGCTGGATGGCGGAGAGCTTGTCGAACGACGCACGCGAAAAGGGCGTACGTTCTACGGCTGCTCTAACTACCCCGAATGTGAATTTACTTCCTGGAAACGCCCAGAACCCACCCCGTGCCCCAATTGCGGCGGCCTGCTCGTGCATCAGAATCGTAAACACCTCCAATGCCTGAAGTGCGAGAACGTCTACGAGCACGAGGAAATCCACAGTAAACAAGCAGACCTGGCATAGTTTGTGCAACCCTTCGGTTGCCTTGGCCTTGCGATCAGACTAGAATCCGCCGGGTTTCTGCAAGGTTCCAGAAGGATCCGGGGAAGAGGGGAACTATGGGATCGGTCTCAGATATCGCTAACAGAAAGTGGGTACTCCCACTCATTGCATTGATCATAGGCGTGGCCATCGGCATGGTCTATGCCTGGGTGATCAACCCGGTTGAATGGGTCGACGGAGAACCCCAACAGTTGAGAGCGGACCTGCAAGAAGACTATCTGCGGATGGCTATCGATTCCTACTCCGTAAACAAGGATGCCGAACTGGCTTTAATTCGCTTTCAGGCCATTGGCGAGAATGGGAGTCTTACGCTCGTCGCCGTTTCAGAGGACCCCCAAGAGCTAAGCCCCAACGCCATTCAGGGATTTCGGGCCGTGATCGAGATCGATCAAGAAAGCAGCGGTGCGGAGGCGACAGAAGAATCGAGCTCCGGGATTTTGGGACAGGTCTCCGGTTTCATTTTGGCCATCTGCGGCATCACCGTTCTCATCGGGCTGGGGCTGGTAGTCCTATTGGTCATGAGAGCACGCGGGCGAGAGAGCGAAGAGGGTATTGTGGCTCCTGGGATCTCAGACCCCGCATCGGATGATGTACCTCAGGAGCAAGCCGACCCGGCGATGTATCCCGAGCAGGCTCTGCAGTTCGAGCCAGAAACGGCAGGCGATGATAGTCTGGCCACATTCAGGACCATTTATTCCCTGGGAGATGACGACTACGACGATTCGTTCAGCATCGAGAGCCCGACCGGGGATTTCCTGGGTGAGTGCGGCGTGGGGATCGGCGATCTCATTGGGGCCGGCGAGCCGAATAAGGTCTCCGCATTCGAAGTGTGGCTGTTCGACAAGAATGATATTCAGACCGTGACGAAGGTCGTGATGAGTAACTATGCACACAATGATGCCGAGACCCGCAATCGCTTATCAGCAAAGGGGGACCCGATTGTAGCTGAGCCGGGAGGAGTCATCTCGTTGCAGACTGCCTCACTCGAAGTTGAAGCCCGCATTGTGGACATGACTTATGGGGAGAGCGCATTGCCTTCGCAAAGCTTCTTTGAGCGGTTGACGATTGAGATTCGGGCCTGGTCTCGAGAGGCAACCAGCTAAGTCTCTCCCAGGTATGATTAAAAAATGAGAGCTCGCCAACGGCGAGCTCTTTTTCTTAAATTAGAAGAGCCTTTATCAGCTCAAGCGCAAGATCTTGAATTCCAGCTTGCCTCCCGGCGTCTCAGCAGTGACCACATCCCCAATGGTTTTTCCCATCAGAGACTTTCCAATCGGCGATTTATGAGAAATCTTGCCGTTTCTGGGGTCCGCTTCCCTTTCGCCCACGATGTGAAACGTCTCTTCGGCCTCAGTCTCATTTTGAACGACGACCGTAGCGCCCACTTCCACCTTCCCCGAGGGAGCCTCACGGTCGACGATCGTCGCCTCCTTGAAAAGGAGTTCGAGCTCTAGAATTCGTCCTTCAAGAAATGCTTGATCTTCTTTGGCGGAGATGTAGTCCGCGTTCTCAGACAGGTCTCCCTGGCTCACGGCATGCCTCAACCGAGCCGCTATCTCATTTCGCCGCGGGCCCTTCAGCTGCTCCAGTTCCTCGCGCAGCTTATCCGCCCCTTCCGGCGTCAGATAAAGTTCGTCTTCCATGGATTCAAGGCAGAGTAGCAGGATCGAAGAGCCTGCTGTACTCCTTCAAGGCGAAGCGGTCGGTCATGCCGGCAAGGTAATCGCAAATGGTGCGATAAAACTCGCTAGTCTGGGTGCGTGCTTGCACTTTCTTTGGAAGGATCTCGGGTTTGCCGACGTAGGCATTGAAGAGCTCCTCGATGAAGCGTTCGGCCTTGGTTTGCATGCGAACCACCCGGTAATGCTGATACATATTGGCATAAAGAAAGTCCTTCATCTGCTGATTCATGGTAACAAAATCATCAGAGTAACCAACGACGTTGTGGTCCAGCAATTGTAGTTCCTCGACCGAATTGAGACCCTCAATGCGTTGCTGAGTGGCCTCCAGTAGGGCAGAGACCTCCAGGCCGATCAACCGCCGGATAAGCCGATGGCGTGTGAGCTCATCCAGTTCATCGGTTGTCCAACCAATGCTCTCGCGGGTCATTTCCCACAAGGAAATTCCCTTTAGCTGTCCGATGGAGATAAGATCGGAGCGTAGGCCGTCATCGAGATCGTGCGCGGTGTAGGCAAGCTCGTCTGCAACGTTTGCAATCTGGGCCGCGAGGTGGCCTCGCTTGTCAGGTTCGTAGCCCTCAGCGTCAGAGACGTCGTACTCCGTTTCATGTTTGACGATACCCTCTCGCACTTCCCATGTGAGATTAAGACCTGAGAAGTCGGGGTATCGGCGCTCCAGCTCAGTCACGATTCGCAGAGATTGCTTGTTGTGGTCGAACCCGCCGTGGTCGGCCATCAATCGACTCAGGGTGACCTCTCCTGAGTGCCCGAACGGGGGGTGCCCGAGATCGTGAGCCAATGAAATAGCCTCGACCAAATCCTCATTGCCGCCCAATGCCCTGGCGAGGGTGCGCCCAATCTGCGAGACTTCCAGGGTATGCGTGAGGCGGGTCCGGTAGTAGTCGCCCTCCGTGACAACGAAAACCTGTGTTTTGTATTCAAGACGTCGAAAGGCGGTAGTATGGAGGATGCGATCGCGATCACGCTGGAATGCGGTGCGATAACGGGGTTCTTCTTCCGGGAACTCCCGTCCGCGGGAATCTCGACTGCGATGCCCATAGGGAGCAAGGGCTTCGGCCTCGAATTCTTCCAGTCGTTCGCGCGTGACCATAGGCGGCAGAGTGTAATGATTGCATCGGTCGATGTCAACAACTCCACGTTGACACATATTTGTCCATCGCGGATAATCCGATGGAACTCGCACCGTTCGCCCGAAGGCTTTGCGCATAGCCAATGAGGCTGACAGCAGACGGACCTGGGCCTGAGTACCCGATCGGATTGGGCGACACTCGAGCACAGAGTGAGGATTGGAACTTGCCAAAGATCGTCACTGTTAAAGAAATGGTTGACATTGAGAAGGCGGCAGACGTCGCGGGGCATTCCTATGCCCAAATGATGGAGCATGCTGGAAAATCAATAGCGGACGCGCTCCTGGCCAGGCTTTCAGACATCTCGGGAAAGCAGGTGCTTGTTTTGGCGGGAACGGGAAACAATGGCGGAGACGGACTGGTTGCGGCGCGATGGCTGGCGGAGGCCGGAGCGAACCTGACGATCTACCTCACGAAGGAGCGACCTGCGGACGATCCGCACCTGGTTGCGTTGAGGGAGCTTGGAGTCTTGATCGCCGTCAGCGAGCAGGACCAGCGGAACCGAGTTCTCAAGCTCCAGCTGGGTAGATCGGATATTCTGGTGGACGCCGTCCTGGGAACTGGCTTCGAACTGCCGCTGAGAGGAGCAGCCAAGCGGGTGCTCAAGGCCGCAAAACAATCTCACCCGCGCGCGTTTGTGGTGGCCGTCGATTGCCCCTCAGGGCTCGATTGTGACACGGGCGAGGTCGCAGAGGAAAGCCTCGCTGCCGATCTCACGGTAACACTGGCAGCAGCCAAGCCAGGGCTGTTCCGATTCCCAGGTGCGGAGTACGTGGGTGAGATGGTCATCGGAGACATTGGCCTACCATCTCAGCTGGAAGAGCTGGCTTCGGTCAAGGCCGAAGTCGTGACCGCGGAGCCCCTCCACAGGTTACTGCCTGCGCGACCGCTGGACGCTCACAAAGGAACGTTCGGTCGGGCGCTCATTGTCGCGGGCTCGATCAACTACCCGGGGGCAGCCGCGCTTGCAGGCCGAGCGGCGTACCTGGCCGGCGCAGGATTGGTAACGCTGGCGGTGCCGTCTCCAGTTCAGAGCATGATTGCCGGAGCGCTCCCCGAGTGCACCTGGCTGCCGCTTGGCGACACACTCGAGGCAGCGGGCGCTGATCTTCTAGGAAGCGAGTGGGAAAACACTCAGGCGTTGCTGCTGGGGCCCGGCTTCGGCCTCCAGCCAAAGACCGCCGGATTTCTCGAAGGGATCGTCGGAGCAGGCGTGGAGTTGCCTCCCGTGATCGTCGACGCCGATGGGCTCAAGCTCATGGCCAGGATCGAAGGATGGGAAGCGCTATTGCCCGATAGCTCTATCCTGACCCCTCACCCGGGCGAGATGAGTGTCCTGACCGGCATCCCTACTCAAGAAATTCAGGCTCGTCGATCCGAGCTCGCGATCTTAAAGGCAGCGGAGTGGGGTCACATTGTGGTCTTGAAAGGGGCGTTTACGGTGATCGCGCATCCCGACGGGCGATCGGCATTGATCCCTATCGCGACTGCCGCATTAGCTCGCGCTGGAACGGGAGATGTGCTCGCGGGTCTCTTGGTTGGCTACCGCGCGCAAGGACTTCCGTCGTACGAGGCATCGGTTCTGGGCAGCTACATCCACGCGCGGGCAGGCCTACTGGCCGCCCAAACCATCGGCACGGCAGCCTCAATCCTGGCGGGTGATGTGGCGGCCGCCGTTCCTCGTGCGATCGCCGAGCTGGAATCTCTGGCGATGCTGAGCTGAGCCATTCCATAACCCCTACAATGCAAAATGCAAGTGAATTGAAAAGCCCCAGGCGATTCGCCCGGGGCTCTGTTGTCTGCTGCTTGAGGTGCGATTAAGCCTTGGCTTCCTTGGCCTTGCCGCTGTCCTGCCCGGCCTTGGCTTCCTTGGCCTTCCCGCTGTCCTGCCCGGCCTTGGTGTCCTTCGCAGCTTTCTTTCCTGCTTCAATCGCCTCTTCGATGCGTGATTTCTGCTGTTCCAGCACAACCTGACCGCGTTGTTGGGCATCTGAGGCGCGAGCTCGGGCATCCTGGGCCATTTCTTCGGCGCGGACCCTGGCATCGCCAGCCGTAGTTTCGACTTGATCCTTTAGTTCGATCCCCTTATCGCGGATCATCAGTCGGGTCTCTTCGCCGGATTGGGGGGCAAGTAGAAGCGCCACCGCGGCACCAATCAGCCCACCGATCATGAAACCAGAGACAAAAGCGCCAAAATCGTTGTTGTTATCAGCCATCTTTTTATTACCTCCATGCTTAAATTCAGCGAGTACGGCGCACGCGGAACGCGCCTAGCGCTCGTTTTAGCGCCGCAACTGAGCTGTTCATTCTTATTACAGGGCTCACCATGTTACGACTTAGAAACTGAGTGGTCCCTCTGAGCGTGCCGAGCGTCTCATTTGTCGATTCGAGAATCGGCCGCAGTTCGTTCTCTATCAGTGCTGTGAGCCTGGCCACCTGGACGATCAGGACTACGAGCACTAATCCAAACACTACAGATTCGGCGGCCAGGAATATGATGACGATATCCCGTATCGTCTCCGTTCGCGCCGGGTCAGCGAGCATCGCCACCGTGGCCACTATTAGCGCGATAAGTACGACAAGTACGAAAACCACGCCCCCAGCGATAAGGGCAATTTTCTTGCGCTTGCTGGAGGCGGCCGTTTCGCCGTTCTTGGGGGCGGGTGAAGCCACGATCTCGCTCAGAGCCTTAATTATAGCATATTAGCTTTTTCGCCTGCGCCTGCCGGTCCTGCGGCGGGTTCGTTCGGGACCGGCCAGCAGTGCCGCGGCCAGCAGGCCGATCACTGCAGCCAAGAGCGCAGCAAAGAGATTAATCGACCCTACTCGAATGAGTCGCCAGTCCAACCACTCTGCAACAAAGTGGCCCGCCATAAATGAAATCCATGCCGCGGCAAGATAAAGCAGCAGGCGACCCAAGCTGCCGCCACGGATCAAATGAAAGAGCAATCCAAGGCCAGATGCGATCAATAGCGAGAAATAGATCCCGGGCACGGTCATCTTGAAATGATGCCGCCTCCCAGGCACTCGTCTCCATCGTAGAAGACCGCCGCCTGGCCCGGAGCGATGTTGGTCAAGGGCTCGTCAACCACTATCTCGACTCGATCCTGAAAGTATTCGAGACGCGCGGACACGACGGGTGCTCGGTAGCGAACCTGCACCATCAGCGGTGCGTCCGCCGCGGGTGGGGCTCCCTGCACCCAGTTCACTTCGCGAACAGCAAAATGTGTGCGGCCCAGTGCGGCTTTCGGGCCCACAATTAGAGCGTTGCGCTCTAGATCCTTATCGATCACGTAAAATGCTTCCGGCCCAGATACTCCGATGCCTTTGCGCTGCCCAATGGTGAAGTTCGCAAGACCGGCATGGGTGGCCAATGGATTTCCTTGGTTGTCCACGATTGCACCGGGTGCGGCCTCCAGGTGCTCAGCGAGAAAGGAGCGATAGTCATCTCCACCGAGGAAACAAAGATCCTGGCTTTCCGGGCGTTCTGCAGTCACGAATCCCAGATCTCGGGCAATTTCCCGCACTCTCTCCTTTCGTAGCTGGCCGAGAGGTAACCTCGTCCGGATCAGCTGCTTCTGCCCAAGCACGCTCAGGATGTAAGATTGATCTTTCCGGCGGTCAAGCGCACGGAACAGATGGCATTGTCCATTTGTCCTGCTTATCCGCGCGTAATGGCCTGTAGCCAGATGCGTAGCGCCCAGCTTCGTGGCCCGCTCCAGCAATAATCCCCACCTTACATCGCGATTGCAGCGGAGGCAAGGATTGGGAGTCAGGCCGGCAGTGTATCCGCTGATGAATCCATCGACAACCCGACTCTTGAACTCGTCTTTTGCATCGAGCACATAGAACGGAATTCGCAATCGGCCGGCGACCTTGCGGGCGTTAGCTACATCCCTGGGTGAACAGCATCGATTGGGTCGCTTCGGACCCGCGCTCCACAGCCTGAGCATCAGGCCGAACACGCTCTCGCCGGATTCCACTAGGAGCGCCGCCGCAACGGAGCTATCGACTCCGCCGCTCATTGCAACTGCGACCATGCTTTGGGTGGTCACGATGTGACTATGGCGGGGGTTCGGAGCTCGACGACCGTATCCTGCAACACATCCAGGAATTGCTCGACCTCTGCCTCGGTCGTTCGCCTGCCAACCGTCACCCTCAGCGAGCCGAGCGCAAGTTCGCGCTCCAGGCCCAGTGCAAGCAGCACCTCCGACGGTTCCGGATCTCCGGTCTTGCATGCCGAGCCGGAGGAGCAGGCAAACCCTGCCAAATCAAGAGCCATGAGCAGGGAGTTTCCATCAATGCCCCGGAATACGAATGAGGCATTGTTTGGGAGCCGTTCTGTGCGATGTCCGGTCAATCGAGCGCCAGGTATTCTGTCCAGAACGCCGTCGATGATGCGGTCTCGGAGCGCTCGGAAGCGGACCGCGTCCCTTTTCTGACGGGCGAGGGCAATCTCGTGTGCATGCGCAAACCCGACTATGAGCGGCACGTTATGTGTGCCGGCCCGCAATCCCTGCTCCTGCGACCCACCGGTCTGGACCGCCTGCAGCGGCGCTCCACTTCTAACGTAAAGAGCGCCGACCCCCTTGGGTCCGTAGAATTTGTGCGCGCCAATGGAGAGCAGATCGATTCCTAAATCGTCCACTCGCGTGGGGAGCTGGATGGTCGCCTGAAGGGCATCCGAATGAAACGTGACGTTTCGCTCACGAGCGATGGCTGCCAGATCCGGGATGGGATTGACGGTCCCGATCTCATTGTTCCCATAGATTACGGATATGACGGCCGTATCCGATCGGACGCTCTTGCGAAGTTCAGTGGGACTGACCCGACCCGACTTGTCGACCGGGAGCCATTCCAGTTCAAAGCCGTGACGCTCGGCCAACTCGAAGGCGGTCTTTCTTATCGCGTCATGTTCGACTGTGGAGACGAGCAGGTGGTTGGCTGCGCGAGTTTCTCGCGCACTAAAGGCTGCTCCTCTGAGCGCGAGATTATCGCTCTCAGAGCCGCCGCTGGTAAAGATTACTTCTTCCGGCCGGCAGCCCAGGCCTTCCGCTACCCGCTCCCTGGCCTGCTCGACCGCCCATTCCGCTCGCTGGCCCCAAACGTGTACAGAGGACGGGTTGCCGAAATCCTCCTTCAGGTAGGGAAGCATTCGATCAAGTACCGTGTCATCTAGTGGAGTGGTGGCCGCGTAGTCTAAATAGGTCGACATTCGGGGGATTCTAACATGCGGCTATTCTTAGGCATTTCGGACAAGTGGTTATAATCCCCTCCGATATGAACACACAAATCGACTCGCTTAGAGCCTTGCAAGTACTCGATTCACGTGGCAATCCTACCGTGGAAGTAGAGGTTCGGTTGGGCGATGGAAGCCTTGGGCAGGCCATCGTCCCCTCCGGGGCCTCAACCGGTGTGCACGAGGCACTGGAGCTGCGTGACGGTGATAGTGAGCGCTACCTGGGGAAGGGTGTGAGCAAGGCGGTTGCGAACGTGAACGGGGAAATCGCCGATCGCGTGATTGGGATGGATGCCGCCGACCACCTGAAATTAGACCAGGCGATGATTGAGCTGGATGGCAGCTCAAACAAGGCCCGACTTGGGGCGAACGCCATTCTCGGTGTTAGTTTGGCGGCGGCCAAGGCTGCCGCAGCCGCCCGCGGTGTGCCGCTCTATCGCGCGCTAGGCGGCGACGCGGCAACTCTGCTCCCGGTACCCATGTTGAACATCCTCAATGGCGGCGCTCACACCGGTTGGCAGACCACGGACGCGCAAGAATTTATGGTGATGCCGCTGGGAGCGGAGAGCTTTTCCGAGGGGCTTCGGTGGGGAGCGGAAATCTATCATGCGCTTAAACAGGTGCTGAAGGACAAGGGCTACACCGTGCTCGTTGGGGACGAGGGCGGATACGCTCCCGCCCTAAAGTCAAACTCGGAGGCGGTAGAAGTCATTCTGGAAGCCATAGAACGTGCTGGCTACCAGGCCGGCGAGCAGGTGGGATTAGCACTGGATCCAGCCGCCTCGGAGTTCTATGAGAATGGGGAATACCACCTCCGGACGGAGGGAATCACCCTGGACGGCCAGGGCATGGTGGCCTTTTGGAAAGATTGGGTTGAGCGCTATCCGATCGTGTCCATCGAAGATGGTCTGGCGCAGGACGACTGGTCGAATTGGCAGGCGATGACCGAGGAGCTGGGAGGCAAAATCCAAATCGTAGGGGACGATCTCCTGGTTACGAACCCGGAACGAGTGAAGCGTGCCATCGATCAGAAGGCCAGCAACGCGTTGCTGGTCAAGTTGAACCAGATTGGAAGCCTCAGCGAGACGATAGAGGCCGTCCAGCTCTGCCAGAAGGCAGGCTGGACCTGCGTTGCCTCGCACCGATCCGGGGAAACAGAAGATGCCACGATCGCGGACCTGGCGGTTGGCCTTCGGATGGGTCAGATCAAGGCTGGAGCGCCTGCACGCTCTGATCGCGTGGCCAAGTACAATCAGTTGTTGCGGATCGAGCGGGATCTTGGGGAAGCGGCGGAATACGCGGGGTGGTCCGCGCTCAAATTAGACTGAACTAGGTCTCCGTGCCCTGAAGATTTGCCGTGACTCCCTCCACGGGAGTGCTGCAGTATGGGCAAACCTGCCACGACAATTCCATCAGACGCCCACAGTGGTCGCACCCCTTTCGTAGATGGGTGTGGCAGCTGGGACAGAGCTGCCAGTCGGCGTGAGTCCGACCACCGCACCCCGGACATAGGGATTCATCCTCAATTTCAGCCAGTAGTGCTTCCTCTTCCAGCGTCTGTTGGTATTCCTGGTCAATCGTAAGCCGAGGACGAAGGACCAGGTAAATCAAAACGCCGAACGGGCCCATAACAGCGGCCAATAGGGCGGCGAGGATCTGGACAAGCCTATCCTGTGTCCGCGAGCGAATATCACGATAGGTCCAGAAAATCAGCGCCAGCCACAGAGCGGCCAAGAAGGCTCCGAGCAATGCCGTTAAGTACTGGAAGATCGTCGTTAGGTTGCTCAAAATGGGAGTGAAAACCGGCGTGATTATACAGTGGGTTGCCGTTTTCGGCGGTGACCCAATCCGCAGGTCGCGGGAGAGAACGGAAGGAATAAGATGTATACGGTTCACCGAATCAAAGACATGAGGTCCGACGATCGACCGCGCGAGCGGCTGGAACGACAGGGCCCGCAGGCTCTCTCGAATCCGGAGCTATTGGCGATTCTGCTGGGAACCGGCGTGCCGGGCCTCAATGCCGTTCAGCTCGCCCAGGAATTGCTGGATGAATTCGGCGGATTGCCGGGGCTACACAAGGCAGACCATGAGGACCTGGTCAAGACCCGCGGGATCGGCCCGGCAAAAGCGGCCCAGTTGGGAGCGGCGGTCGAGCTCGGTCGGCGGCTGGCGGTATCGGTTCCGGAGGATCGTGCGGCAATTCAATCGCCGGAACAGGCAGCCGAGCTCGTGATGTACGAGATGGGCGCCTTGAGCCAGGAGCATCTAAAAGTGCTGCTGCTCGACACGCGTAATCGGCTCATTCGCATTGCCGAGGTCTATCAGGGGTCGCTGAACACTTCTGTGATTCGGGTTGGGGAGGTCTTCAGAGACGCGGTCCGTGCAAATGCGGCATCGGTTATCGTAGTCCACAATCATCCAAGTGGAGATCCGTCGCCGAGCGCTGAGGATGTCGCAGTCACACGCGCCATAGTCGACGCGGGGCGTCTGCTCGACATCGAAGTGCTCGACCACCTGGTGATCGGTACGGGACGCTTCATATCGCTCAAGTCCAAGGGGCTGGGATTCGATGCCGAGCCGCTGTAAGCGCCCTGTAAGTTTGGATTGAAGGATTGAATGATAGGATGAAAACGTGATCGCCGACATGCCCTGAATTGAGAGAAAATATCCAGAACTGGTGGGAGAACCACTCCGCTACTGAGACTGCCACCCTCGTGTTCTGGAATCTCGCCATCGTTGCATTCATCGGAGGAGGGGCCTGGATGGCGAAGGGTGTGATTGAGAATAGCCTGGGTCCGGATTGCGCTGAGACGTATCGAGTAACGGACCCCAGGCTGAATGCGGTGCTTTTCCTTCAGGACCTGGAGCAGCAAGGCCTATTTAACCCAGCGCGGGACGCAATCCAGGATTTTGCATGGGTCTATGAGGACGGTCAACTCCGGTTCATGTTGGCGATGAGCACCGGGACGTACACTGCCACCGCCTGCTATGCCGATGGAAAGGCCCTGTTCCAGGATCTGCAGATTCAAGACCTCGAAGTTCCTAGCGCGCGACCCCAATAGCCGCACCAGAGTAGAAACTCAGGCCCGCCAGCGATGGCGGGTCTCTTGATTTTGGGCCTGATCTGCATGATGCCGCCATGATTCAATTCCAATTGCTACGTCGGCGGGCGTATTGGCCTCAATTAAGCAGAATGGCCATCAGTGGCGTCAGCGTGAAGGGGCTGAGGAGCGTGGTAACCAGCACCGCGCCGGTCACGTAAGCCGCATCGGCATCGTACTCGATGGCGATGATGGTTGTCATAACCGCGGTCGGCATTGCGGACTGCAGGATACCGACATCACGCGCCAGACCTTCAAGCCCAAACAGAGGCGAAATCAGGAGTGCAATGGCCGGAGCAACAAGCAGCTTGATGGTGACGCTCGCACTCAGCAACTTCCCGTGGCGCGGAACTCCCGCAAGCGCGATCTGCATCCCCAGGAGCAGCAGCATGGCAGGAATCGTGGCGAGAGAGAGCAATTCGAGCGGCCGGCTTATGGGAAGCGGGACCGCAAAACCAAGCATGCGGATTGCCAGCGCCAGCGGGATGGCGTACACAGCCGGGACTTTGGCTAATCCCTTGAGTGCTTGCAGCGCGCTGCCTCCTCCGACGGAGGCCACGTACACGCCAAGCGAATTGGTCATCATTAGGCTGGCCACAAAGAAGATGCTGGCAAGCGCCAGGCCCAAGTCTCCAAAGGCGAATTGATTGAGCGAGAGACCATAGTTGCCGGCGTTCATAAAGGCGGTGGTCAGGAGGAAGGCGGCTCCGCGGTTTCGTCCAAGCCCGAAAGCCCTGCCCAGTGCGTAGCTCACTCCAGCGGTTAGCAGCACAACTACCGCCGCAAAGGCCATCATGGACCATACTTGGTTCCCCTCAATGTCTGCCGAGACTAGAAGCATGAAGACCAGCGCAGGTGACAGCACATAAAACGTGATCTGGGAGAGGGGGCGGGGATCGATCTTGAGCAGCTTCTGAAGCAGGAAGCCGATGCTCGCCACTACGAGGATTGGAAAGATGTTATTGGCAAAAAGCTCGAGCAGTTCGCTCAAGCTCTGGGATCCGGAGGATCGTCCTGCTCGAACTCGAACAGGTCTCGCGCGCCTTCGACGAACACAAGATTATCGATCGCGTCGCGGAGCAGCTCTGTCTCGCTCTCGTCCAGGGTCTCCTCGGCCATCGAATTAAGCGCTTCGGTGGCTTGTGGGCCTCCGATCTGGCTCAACGACCACACGGCCGCGCGACGCACCGATTGGTCAACATCGTCGAGAAGCTCAATCAGGTCGGGAATGCCCTCCCGCAAGTCGATCTCGCCGGCTGCGCGTACCGCATCGAGCCGGATTCTAGGCGACGAGTCATGCAGTTGGGCCATGACGTTTTCTCCCCAGTCTGGGTTTGCGGAGTGAGCCATTGCGCGCAGCGCGCTGGTCAGGCTGGCTTCAGCACCTGCGGCATAGGCCTGCTCGATCAGATCTGTCACCTCCGGCCGAGATGAGTATCCGAGCGTTTGCAGGCACAGATCGCGGACTTCGCCACTTGAATCTGTCCGGGTCGCCTGCAGGAGCGCTTCTTCCATTGCATGTTGGATGCCTGGGTCAAGCTTGCGGGCCTCGCCGATCAGCATGAAAGCGCCGAGCGCCTTCCCGGCGGCAGCTCTCACTTCGGGAGCGGCGTCCTCTTTCAATTTCACAAGGAATGCGCTGGCAAGTCCCGGGTCCTCACACTCCCAGAGGTTTTCGATCGCCTGCAGGCGTACGGCGGAATCCGTGTCATCTAGTGCCAGGCGATTGATGGCCTCGAAGCTTAGTTCGATTTGAGCGTCCGCGATGAGGCCGAGTTCTTCCAGAAGGATTTGACGCCGATCAGAGGGCAGGCGCTCCCAAACGCCGGCAAATCCCTCCAGCCTTTGAGCATCTAGATCGGAAAGCTCTGCCAGGCGGACCCCGGCTACCGGCTCGGCATCGTTGGTCAGCGATTGAAGCAGATCAACGAAGGACTCTTGCATTTGGAGACTACCTGGGGAGAATGATGGGGTTGATGAAGTCCTGGAGATTCACATAAATTATGAGGCCCAGCAATACCATGAAGCCTACTGTGTGCGCCAGCCCCTCGTGCTGCGGAGGTACACGCTTGCCAAATATGGCCTCGAAAGCCACGAACATCAACCTTCCGCCGTCTAAGGCCGGAATCGGGAGCAAGTTTGCCAATGCCAGACCCGCGCTGATGACACCGATCAGGTTTAAGGTCAGAAATGGTCGCTGAGAAGAGCGATCGATCTGGCCCGCCCATACCATCATATCGTACATACCCTTAAGCCCACTGATGCGCGCCTCTTCCGGTTCGAGCTCACCGCGAATCAGCCGGCTTGGGAGGTATACCATCTCGGCAAACTGGAATCGCGCGGAATTGACGCCTAATCCAATGGCTTCCAGCCAGCCCACGGCGCGGGTTGGATTGCCAAGCGTTACACCGACCGGACCTTGACCATCAGGCGGATCGAGGCGCGGCGCCATCGGCAAACTCACCACCTCCTCGCCCCGCTGCACGAAAAGCGTCATGGATTCGCCCAGCCTATCGTTAATGGCATCCTGCAGCGTCAGAAAATCGTTGATTTCGATCTGGTCAACCGCCAGGATGATGTCATTGGCCATGGCGCCGGCTGAGGCAGCCGGGGAGCCAGGTTCGACGCTGGTTATCAAGACCTTTTCCGGATCGGGAGCCGCGAATTTGTAGGCCGCAGTAAATGCAACAATAGCCAGCAGCACATTAGCAAGCGGACCGGCAACAAGGACCGCAGCTCGGGTGCGCTTGTTCGCCCCCGCCAGCCCACCTTCAACGGAGGGATCATCTTCGCCGGCTGGGCGAACAAAACCTCCCAGCGGGACCAAATTCAGCGTGAAGCGAGTTCCGCCGGCTTCAAATAGCGTCACCAGGCGTGGCGGAAATCCCAGGCCGAACTCTTTCACCCGCACCTTCGTCAATCGCGCCGCGATGAAGTGCCCAAATTCGTGGCCTATGATCAGGGCACCCAACACAAGAGCGAATAGGACAAAATCAATCATTTATTACTCACTCACATGCATTTTGGAAAATTCGCCCGATTATATCATCCAGCCTATATGCGCCGTACTCGGACCTTCATACCAGGCTTGCGGCGGGTCCGGGATGCGCTCTGAGCACCTTCCAGGGGGGCTTTCCCTTACCTGTCAGCGCCTGTAGAGCCGGCTCTTCGCTTTCAGGAAGGCACAGGCAGTGTACGTTTGGAGCGGCGTCGATCGTATAGCACACAGAGGCGCCCTGCGCCCTCAGATCCCGTACCGTAGCCATGATCTGCAAGGTATCTCCGCTCCAGAAGTGAAGAGGGGGTTCTGATGTCATCATGATGGCATGCATCATGTCGCTATCCCTCTCCACGATGCGGGCCAGAGATTCAAAATCTCGATCCAGGATGGCCTTTCGGCACGCCTTAAGCCGCCGTGGGGCATCGGCTACTCGGGTCTCTTGCAGCGGGCTGGAGGCGGCCAAGGTGTGCCCGGCGGTGGAGCCAGTGTGCTTGACATTTTCGTCCACCAGTACGACCAGATCTATGATTTGCCAATGATTCTCGCTGGCGATTTGCTTCGCATAGCTCGATTGGTCGGTGTCACCGGCCATCATCTCGACGAATCCGCCGTAAATTGAGCGTGCGGCAGATCCAGAGCCCCGCCTGGCGATCCTGGAGAGCGCTTGCTGGTCGAGCTCCAAACCCAGCGCGGAGGCGGCTGCAACGGTCAGGGCCGCGTAGGCCGCCGCAGATGAGGCGATACCCGCGCCCAGGGGAAAATTGGTCACGCTCTCCACGTGGGCTCCAGCTTCGACGCCCGCCGCGTGGCGCATCAAGTCCAGATGCCGACTGGCTCGCTCGAGCATGTCGGGGCCGGATGTTTCGCCATTGATGATGAGAGCATCTGCTTCCGATCCCTCGTCGAATCGTACCGACATGCGGTTTTCCAATCCCCCGAGCGTCAAAGAAATCGATCCGTTCGCGGGGATACGCAGGTCATCATCTCGATTTCCCCAATACTTGATTAAGGCGATATTTGGGTGGGCGATTGCTTCGGAACGCATTCGGTCGGCGAGTCTACCACCACAACGTGACCCGCGTACGCTTACCGATCGTGGTGTTCATCGGGCCTGAAAGCGATTTCGGCTTGGCGGCCTACCATCCTCAGACTTCGATCTGTGGGTTGTGGTCAGGGCTATGGTGAGCTATCGCTCGATTCGCTAGCTCCCCAGATCTGTATCGCTCCCCCTTCGCCCGGTCCCTTCAGAACATAGGCGGCCAGATGGCTTCCGTTCGGTGACATTGCGAGACCCAGCGTGCGAACCACGCCTTCAAGCTCCTGATCGAGCAGGAGATCTCCTTCGGGCAGACTGTATATTCTTAGGCGATTGAATACGTCCATGGCTGCCAACAGATCCCACTCATTCGAAATCGCAAAGTAGCGGAAATTCAGCAGCGGAAGCTCGAGTTCAGGCTCTCCGGTTTCAATCCAGAGGATCTTGATGCCCTCCGCCGGGAGCCCCCGGTCCACATGCAGCAGAATGCGATCTGCTTGGGGCGATCCAAAGAGCAACTCCGCGTACTGATTCAGAATGGGGACAGATCCGATGCTCTGGCCCTCCAGATCGAATATCAGGACTTCTTTTCGATCCCGATCCTGTAAGGCCACCGCCTGACCGCTTGGGAAGAGCAGGCCCGAATCAATGCGCCCGGGAGAGCTGAATCGGGCAATCTCCCCCCAACCATTCGGATCCCACAGGGCCACATTCCCGTAGTAATCCACCGCAAAGTACCTGTCTTCAGCCTGGAAGCCGGCGTCGATGATGGTTGACATGGGGGAGAGCTGCAGCTGCTCAACCGGCGCGCCGCTCTGGGAATCCCAGACCCGGATCAGGGGACCATCATCCGCCACGATAGTGGATTCACCGGGCCAAACCGAACCACGACTCAAGAAGTTCGGGATCCGGGTGGA
>JBGMQN010000122.1:0-16819 GCA_048054495.1 Anaerolineales bacterium | reverse complement strand
CGCTCCTCCGGCAGCATCCCCGCCAAGACGTACATCGCTTCGTCGGTCATCGCTCGCAAGCGATCGCGATCCCAGCGCCCCTGCATTTCTATGTACTGAAACGGCCGCCCCACACGAATGGTGATCGGCGCCAGATCGTTTCTACCGACGATCAGTGTAGGATAGCCCTTCGTGCCTTCGATCGCGACCGGAACAATGGGAGCCCCACTCTTCAGAGCCAGGTAAGCCAGTCCGGACTTGGCGCGCTGAAGGCTGGAGTGTCGCGTGCCTTCGGGCGCTACCATCAGCACCTCGCCGGCTTCAAGTACGGCCAGCGCCTTGCGCAACGCACCGCGATCCACTTCATCTCGCCGGACGGGAATCACGCCCCACAATCGAGGGAAAATGCCCCATCCGGGAATGCCAAATACATCATGACGCGCCAATGGGACGGCGTTTCGGGGCAGTACGCTCAGCACCACGATAGGATCGATAAACGCGATGTGATTGAACATCACGATCGCCGATCCATGCGCGGGGAAGTTCTCGATGTTTTCGACTCTGCCAAACCTGGCCAGGAGCCGATACCCGACCTGGTGGATCAACCAGCGGAGGATCTTACGCCTCCACTCCAGACGTTCGTGATCGTAATTCAACGCTGGCTCCGATGCGAAGGATGCGGATCTGGAGCCAATGGATTCGGACTTATTGGAGATCTCCCTTGGCAAGCCTGCAACTCAGGAGCGCTTCCTGAGATCGTTTAATTATCCTTTCACGAGATCGAGCGCCCGTTCCAGCACCTCTTCGAAGCTCATATGGGTGGAATCAATGATCACTGCATTTTCGGCCGCTTGTAGCGGGGCCAGATCACGACTGGAGTCGATGTGATCGCGCGTGCGCATCGCTTCCAATACCTCCTCATATTGAACCTCTTCTCCGCGGGCCAGCCGCTCTTCATGTCGACGCCTGGCGCGCTCCTCTACCGAGGCCTCGAGATAAATCTTCAAGTCGGCTTCGGGAAGTACAACCGTGCCTATGTCGCGGCCAACCATGACCACCTTGCCCCGCCTGCCGATCTCTCGCTGCCTCTTCGTCATGGCCTGTCTGACTCCGGAGTAGGCAGAAACTTCGGAAACGCTGACATCCACGGCTTTAGTCCGGAGCTCCCAGGTCACGTCTTCCCCATTCATGATGACATCGTATTGCCGACCGTCTGGCTTGGATGGAGGACGCACGTCGATCGAGAGTTCGAAGGCCAACTCTGAAATACGCTTCTCATCGCTGAGTGGGATCCCGGCCTTCAGGCCGGCAAGCGTGGCCGCTCGATACATGACCCCAGTATCGAAGTAGAGATATCCCAACTGGTTGGCCAGATGTTGTGCGAGCGTCGACTTGCCCGAGGCAGCCGGGCCATCGATGGCAATGAGACTGTCGCGCTCAGGGCTCAAGCTCAACAGGAGGCAATTCCTCCAATCCGGCCACGTCCTTGCGAACTAGCAGGACCCAGCGATCGGGCACAGTAGGTGCATCGCGGACCACCAGCCAGCCCATCAAGTCAGGTGGCAGCCAGCCGGTCCAGCCCCAGCTTTCGCCGATCGTGACCGACTGCCCCAGGTACTCACCCGGCAGCGGGGCCCCTTCGCGCGTGATGACGATGGCGGGGTTCCCGGAGCCTTCGAACACGGGGAAATCGCGCGTCGCCCAGGCAAGCGCCGGAGACGGCCGATCTCTCATCTCGATCGGAAGCGCATCCGGCCGCCCGGATTCAGCACGAGAGAGAGTGCGCAGCGACTCTCGCAGGGCGTTGAGGCCAAGCGTGCTGGCTTGCGGCCGGTAAAGTTCTCTTGCAGTGGGCTCTGCAAAGTTTAGCGCGGCCCCCGCGGAAATGCTCGCTCCCAGCAAGACCAGAATTGCCGCCCCACCGGCGATGGTCCACGCGACCTCCCTCGACCAACCTGTCGCGAGCAAGATCAAGGCCAGCCCAGCGAGCCCGATCCCCATGGCGGCCGCCGCAAATTGAGTGGGGATGCCAAGGAAGGTCTGCAAGTATTCCGGCCCACTGACGCCCGCACGAAGCTGGAGGTATGCAAACGCCATCAAGGCCACTATCGCTCCGGTAAAACCGATAGCCAACCAAACATTCTTGGGCTGAAAAACCCTATCCATCAAAGCGCTAATAACGAGACCAGCCAATATGGTGAGTGGAATTAGGGTCCAAACGATGTCGGCTGGCTGCCGTCCCCGATAGAGAAAGAGCACAAGAACGGCGCCCATCGCCCAACTGGCTAAGAATGCCTCCAAGGCATTCCCTTTTCTAAACCTGCCTATAACGCCGCTACCCCCGGCAACAGAAACCAGCGGTTCATACGCGAGCAGCATTACCAATAGCGTGACGACCGCGATTCCGCTGCTTTGAAACCATCCGCTCACCCATATTCCCAGCCCCTCGAAGATGCCCTGCAGCGAGTCAGGAAAGATACCAGCCCCGGTGGCTACCAGCACCGCGATAGTACCCGCTATGGCGAGTGCTCTAAGCCAAGATTGAGTTTCTGGGATCGGGTAAGCGAGTGTCCCCCCCGATTTGGTGCGCCGTCTGCGGAGAACCGCGAACACTCCCGCTCCCGCTCCGATGCTCGTCAAGCCGGTTAGCGCCGCGGGGCCCGACGCCAGCGCCAGGCCGAGGAAAGCTGCCGACCATTCAATGCGCCCACTGACCAGCAGGAACGCAGCCGCTGTGATGCCGAGGGCTGCGAGAGTCGTTCCGTCTGCAGTCCGGGAGGCAGTCCATAGTACTGGGGAAATTGCCAATAGCAGGGCGCTCAGGAATGCCGGACCGCGGCCGATCTGGCGCCGCAGCAGCGTCGGGGTCAGGATCAGCGCCACACCGGCCAGCGCGGGAGCCCAGCGCGCGGCCGCTTCGCTCTCACCGCCCAGGGTGAATACCAAGCTGGTAAGAGTTCGGTGTGCGGCAGATCCGGATGCGGCAAACGCTTCACCCGAAGTGCCGGCCGCGAGCGCGTGCTCGGCTTCACGATCGGTCAGCGGATATAGATCGAGCCTTGCTAGCCGCAGCCACATTGCGAGCAGCACGACCAGTGCGTAGAGCAGAACTTCGAGCGAGAGCGAGGCTTGGCCCTGGGACGAAATTTCCTGCTTGGAAGGTGCCTTCGTCATCCCGTAGACCCTCTTGAGTAGATACGCACCGATCCGTTGTCAAAAACCTTATCCATAAAGATCTCGAATTTGCCCTCATCCAGTCTCAAGTAGGTCGAGAGCTCCAGCGGGCCGACATAAACGTAGTCGATTCCGTACTGGTCAAGAAGCTCAGCCGCTTCGGGCCAACTCGACGTCTCATATAACCGCTGGATATCGGCCTGGCGTGATCCTTGCGGCTCGGCGTCTCCTCGCCACTGCACTTCATGTCCGCCCCACCCCAGTACGGTCGGCAGCCCGGTGTGGGTCGAGACGCGCGCATATTGGCTGTAGCTTCCGCCAATAGCTTCCGCTATCACACCCCCCGGGAGGTTATCGTTAATCCATTGGATCGCATCGTAGTCTGCTGTGCTTTGGCTGGCAAGGTAGGCGGTTCCATCCAATGTCCTGCCCCCGCCGGGATTGAACCCATTGGTCTTGGTCCATGTCGCCAGCAGAGGATATACGAGACCCAGCACCAGCGGAAAGAAGACCGCTACTTTGCCAATCTGGCGTAGCCGTATGCTGGCAGGCCAGAGCTCCACGCATGCGTAGGCGGCCGCCAGACCCCAGAGGATCCAGGCCGAATAGTAAAACTTGAATACGGTATTCATCCGAGTGCCGAACAGGTCCCGTAAATAGACAAACTCCGGCGTAAGCACCAGGAGCGCACCGACCCCGATAAGCAGGATCGCGAAGGGCCAAACTGTATCCGATGTCTCCTGCTCCGATTCCTTACCGGCAACCACGAATAGCCAGGTGCTCACTCCCAGGGTGAGGCCAAGGACCAGCACCGTTCCTGAGAACAGCAGCCGGCGTTGGAGGCCCTCCTTCAGGACTGCGCGTATCCCTTCCTGCACGGTGCTTCCGGAGGCGCCCAGGCCACGCAGCGCGTTTTCGAGCAGGATCGGATCGCCAATTACCGTTGCGTAGTTCGCGGCGCCAAACAGCAGCGCCACAATCAACAGCAAGAGCGGGATCCCGAGCCCTACTTTCCAGATCAGGGCGCGATGGCCGCTCTTGCCCCAGCCTCGCCAGATCAGCCAGACCACGATCGGAATAAAAGAGACGCCAAACATCACGACAAACTGCTGGATCCGGGTGGGGAACATCACGTTGGCTACGATGCCGCTGGCCTGGGAAGCGAAGCTCGGGTACCAGGGCAGGTACAGCAAGATGGCCGCGGCTCCCAATGAAAGGCCGGTGTAGAGCAGCCTTGGCGCCCACAAGCTGAAGCGATCTCGGCGGCTGACCCACGCCAGGGCCGCGATAAGCAGCGCCAGGTAGATCGGCGAATCCCAGGTGTTCAGGAAGGCCAGACTGCCGAACAGCCAGGCTGAAAATACAAACTCCTCCCGCCGCAAGGAAACAGGCAGCACTCCGATCAAAACCAACAGGAACACGGCGCCCAAGGTCAGTCCCACGACCGCGATCAGCGCCTCGACCGAGGCGCGCTGAACGGCCTCCAGCGCGGAAAGTGCTTCGGATCCCGTCGCACCCAGGATCCCGCGCAGCAAGATAAGGGAGAGCACGATCCCACCGATCACCCAGGCCGCCCGCGTGAGGCGCTCGCGAGAAATGCTCGATTGCGCCAGGCGCAGTTCACCGCGTTTGCCGCCCAAGTAAACTTGAAAGGAGAATGCGACCGCCATTAGTGCATAGGGTATCGCCAGCAGATGTGGGTGATTGTCGGCCAAAAGAAAGGAGAAGAATGGGAATTCGTCGATCACTTCGATATCGACGCCGGCCAAATTGACGTCCCTAACCACACGCGAGGCGCGCCACCACCAGAGGAAACGGTTGGGAATCCAGCTCACTTCCGATGTGGGGGGATCCGAGAGCTGCTTGATATCGAGCCACGTCCAGAAGCTGGA
Source organism: Anaerolineales bacterium (assembly GCA_048054495.1). Taxonomy (GTDB): domain Bacteria; phylum Chloroflexota; class Anaerolineae; order Anaerolineales; family E44-bin32; genus JADFRG01. The sequence goes on along the minus strand of JBGMQN010000122.1, from coordinate 11,774 downwards.
CTGCATCTCGCCGCTCGGGAGTTGCTGCCAAAACAACTGTCTCGAATACAGAACGTCCAAGAAGCCTTCCAGGTTGCCGGCAACCAAGACAAACAGCGGTGCGAGCAGCGGAACCAGTAAATTCGGCGCCTTCGTTCCCCCGGCCCGTGCGGCGAGCAGGTTGTACAAGATCGAGTAACTGCCAGTCGCCACCATGGCAAACCACAAGGCACTGGCCAGATTGAAGGCCATGCCACTGGAAGCGCCAGTCAGTTGAGTGAGCAGGGAGATCATCACGTAGCCGAAGTAGTAATAGGAGATTCCGTAGCCGGAGAGCCAAGGGTCCACAGGCGGGAACGATTCCGACCGGAGAACGCCATTGAGGAAGGCCAGCTCCATGGGCTTCTCCGTGAACTGGATCTCAGGGTTGTTGGCCCGGACGAAGGCCCACACCAGGAAGCTAACTCCGAAAAGCACTTCCATGCCAATCAGTGTCCGGCGATTGGCTTTGATCCAGTCTGTAATTTCCTTCCGCTTGCCGCGCATGGCCCACAAGCTCAGGGAGCCCAGCACTATGAGTGCTCCGACGGCTCCTCCAAGGTTGTTCGGGATGAGTTCTACGCTAGCGCCGAGCCACAGTACATAACTGGCGCCCAGCAAACCGAGCGGGCGCGCGAACGCATAGCCTCGGTCTGGAAGACGGTGAAAGATGCGGTAGGTTAAAGGAAAGGCCAGCAAGCCCAGCAGGCTGGCAACCAGCCACCAGGCAACGATCAAGTCAGGACCTCATAGATGGTCGTGGAGCCGTTGCGATAGACCGCGCGCAGGATGCCCAGGGACTCCATGGCCTCAAACTTCTTGATCCCGCCGGTGGGACAGGCGAGAGCCGAGCCCAGCACTTCACATTGGCTTGCCGGGACATCGAGCGTTCGCTGTCCGACGAGCCTGCCCGACATATCACAAGTCACCCGCTCTCCCCCATCGATGGGCTGACATTGGTCGAAACTCTCGTAGTAAAGCTTCTCCAATTCGCCGACGACAACATACCGTACATCATACTGGGAGAGGAAATCGATCGCCTCGGACGGTGAGCGGGTCACATAAAAGCTCGAAATGTCCTCCGCGCGCGTAGAAACATCGAGCGACTCTACGACCGCGCGCTGCTGGCGCTGGTGCCAGCTCCACCCGAGCACCGTGGGGAGCCCAGTGTAGATGGAATATCGCGAGCCCCAACGATACTCGGGAATCTGAGCCTCAACGATCACAGGCGAGCCCTTCACGTTCTCCTGCATCCACTGGATGGCCTCGTAATCTCCGGCCAGGCTGATTTGCTGCCCCAGGTCATCGTAGATCGCCTCCTTCATGAAATCCATGCCATCCAGCGAAATGGGAGTCAGGGGAGTCATGCGATCACGGATCTTGGCGAACGTGGCCGTGAGCGGATAAAGCACGGCGCCGAAGAGCGCCAATGCAAAGATCGCGCTCCATGCCCAGCGTGCGCGCGGTCCCCAGGCCGGCAGATCGGCCAACAACCAAACAAACGCCGCGCCGCCCGCCAGGCTGAACAGGGTCCACACCTGCAGGTAGAACTTAAAGACCGTATTCATACGTCCGATATCGCCGACCAGCACGACGGCCTCGACCAGGAAGGTCAGCGCGGCCGCGGTACCCACCATAACCAGCGCCATGCGTTTTTCTATGGGGAAGTTGCGTCGAAGGACAAGGGCGCCACTCCACACGAGTACCAGCGCCACGAGCGGGGCAACGCTAAATCCGTTGGCGGTGAGAAATGCGATGGCAAAAGCAGAAGCCAGCACCCCCGTAATGATGAGCCCAAAGTAAGGTCGTATCCGGCTGAGGGACGAGAGCGGGGTGGCAGCCATCCACTGGCGCGTTTCCCAGGCCAGCCAGGGCAACAGGACGATCAGGAAGAGCCCGTGGACGGTCAGGTAGCTATCGATCGATGTACGCGATCCTCGCCAGAGGTCTACCTCGGTATACCCGGCTCCATACCAGATGTAGTAGGGACGGAAGAGCAGGTTGGCGAGCAATAGGAGCACCGCTGCGGTGACCACCGCTTCGACTGCGGCCTTCAAGGTGAAGCCGCGCGCACGGATCACGGGCGCGGCCGCCACTGCCAGTGCACCCAGCGTCCAGTACACGGGAAAATCCCAGGTGTTGGTCGGCGCAAGGACCCCGATCGTAAGGGCGCCCATTCCAATCGCCAGAATTCGATCCACCCACCGGAGCGCGAGGCCCTTGTCGGCCGCAAGCACCCAGGAGATCGCCCAGGCTAATGCCAGCACCGTCAGGGGCAGGCTGATCATGTGTGCGTGCAGGTCGGCGTACAGGAAGGTGAAGAAGGGGAACTCCGTAATAGGACCCGCTTCACCCGGTCCGGCGGCGATCGCCCGGCTTGGTTCCCAGTACCAGTTGTTCAATCCAATCGGAAGCCGATCCTGCTGCGAAAGCACTCTGCCGAGTCCTACGGCGGCATCGGCCACCCCCAGCGAGGTGCCGGTACCAGCGCCCGCGCCCACTTCTTCCAGCGCTCCATAAATCAACCGGACCGTCCCCAGGTTGCCCAAGACCACCAGCGCAAGCGCGGCGGCCAGGCCCGCTACCCTGGGGCTGATGGCTCGCACTGCGTCGTACGCTTTCCCCGCTCGCGCCACGAGATTTGTGCCAACGCTGTAGGCAGCCAGCGCGGACAAGGAGAACAAGGTGGGGAGCACGACGTTGTAAGCCACGGAGGGGAGCAGGCCGAGCAATTTGATCGGCGTGCCGACCAGCACGAATCCGAAGTAGTAGTAGTTGATGTAACCGCCCGCGTACCAGGGATCGTAGGGCGGGAAGGTCGAGCTGCGCAGTACCGCATTTAGATAAGAAAAATCCATCGGCTTCTCGCCGCCGAGGTAGCGGTGCCAGAGATCCGGATTGCCAATCCGAATGGCAAGGTCGAACAGGAAGAATCCGAGGGCCAGAGCCTCAATGAAGAGGATTTCTCGGCGTCGTTCGCGGAACAGCGCGAGCAGAGCTTCTCGATCCCGCCATGCGAGGGCACCCGAAACGGCAGCCAGCAGCAACACCATGAGCAGGATCGTTCCCTGCGAGTAGCGAAGCCCGAGGCTGCCGGCCATCCAGCTTGCCCAGGCTATGAAAAGCAGAGCGACCAGCCGTCCGAGCGGATAGCCGCCGTCGCGCAGGCCAGGGAAGGCAGTCCGCACGAGCGGGAATGCCAGCAGGCCCAGGATGCTTAATATCAGCCACCAGGCGACAACACCTAGCGGCTGTGATCGATTGATGAGGCTCTCCCGGGAGAAGAGCTCGGACCATGTGCCCCCGGCTTGTTGAATCTCTAGTTGATCATCGGGGAGCAGCAGGTCCGGCGGCACGGATCCAACTTCATTCGGGGGCAGGTTTTGCACGCGAGAGACATCCACGCTGGCAAGCCGGGATTGCACATCCTCCGGATCGAAACCGGGTTGCTTGGCAAAAATGAGTACCTTGGGGTGGTCGTACACCGTAAAGGCCTCTTCAGCGAGCTGGTCCTTGAATTCAAGCGGGCCGATGCGGGGATTACGCTCGAATGTGGCGATCAGCTCGTATCCCAGCTCCCCCTGAACCTGTCCGGGCTCAGCTGCGGCTGCACAGACTTCCACCGCAACGCCATTCGGGCAGCCCAGCAATGCCCGATAGTAGGCCACGGTGAGCGGCCATCGCTGCGGCAGCCGACCGACTGATCCGTATTGGCGGCTGGAAGTGATGACCAGATAATCCCCCTCCGTCAGCGAGGAAACGATCCGCTCCAGCTTGTCCGGTACCCCATTTCCCTCTTGGTCTTCATCATCCGCCCAATACAGCTCTTGATTTTTTCCGGTGTAGAGACCAGCGAATCCATCGCGGCCGTCAATGCGTAGCGGCAGCGCGTCGTCCCAACTGGTCTCGGTGATAAGCACCGAACCGCGCAGGCTCAAACTCTGATTGGTTCCCTGCTCTAGCCGCAGGCTGTAGTCTTTATCGGCTTGGATCTGGACTGGCCGATCGAGCTTCAGTTCGATGGCGCTCTCGCCATCGGCGGCCAGGGTGCCCTCCCATTGCCCGCTTGCGAGCGGACCGCTGTTGTCGCTGAGCGAGACCACTAGCGAGGTCTCTGCCCCCGATGGACCGCTCACATAGGGGAGATAGATAGAAGTCAGCTCCCCATCGGACCGATTTCTGAAGAGCAGCTCCGTCGGGTCGCCTGCATCAAGAATGAGCTGACCCGGATACGGGATAGGTTCCAGCCGCTCATCGTTCAGCACCAAATTGACTGGACCCGGGATGTTCTGGTAGATCCAGGAGGAGGCCTCGTGGCGCGTGAAGGGCCTTACGTAGTTGGCGGCGAAGGCCACCGCGTACGCCAGGGTTGCCAGGAGCACGAAGGCCCCCACCCCTCCCACCAGCCATCTCACAGGCAGCCGCTCTCGTATGCGCAGGTCGCGCGCGCGCTCCCATGCTTCCCAGAACGCCCAAGATGCAAAAAGCGCCAGGGTCGGATAGATTGGAAGCTGATAGCGCATGGCGCTGGTAAATCCGGAGCCGCGCCACAGGAAGTACGCGCCGGTCCAAACAAGCGGAATGAGGTGCCGCTGCCAATCTCCACGCAGGGTGCGGATCAGCGCCCAGCCCCAGCCGGCCCAGGCCAGAATTCCGAGCGGCAGTCCCATTCCGTAAGACACGAGGTTGCGGAATGCGAAGATAAGAGGAGTGCGCTGAGCCCACTGCCATGCGGGCGGGAAGTCCCCCGCGCCCGAGGTCAGTGAATTCACCTGCATCAGATTGTCTAGCCACAACGGATTTAGCCCAATCCCGCTGAAGGCATAGGGCTGCAATACGCGAAAGGTCAGCAGAGATACGACGGCCGCCAGGACCAGCCGCCCCAATTCGTGCGTCCAGGCGGGGCGCTGCTCCTGGCCCCAAAAGCGCACGATGGATGCCAGAACGATCACGCCGGCCAGCGGCACGGCGCTGATCTTCGAAGCCATCGCCATACCCAGCGCCGCCCCGAAGAGCACGTAATGGAGCAGCTTGCCCTCGTCCATGGCCCGCACGGCGAAGTAGATTCCGGCCAGGATGAAGGTGTTGGCAAATGAGTCGACGACGAAAAAGTGGGCATGCTGAATGAGCAGCACGGAGGTAGCGGTAAAGGCAGCCGCCAGCAATCCCACCCGCCGGCTGTACAGCCGCGCCCCGATAAGGTAGATCAGAAAAACGGATACGGTATCGAACACGGCAGATGCTGCCCGTCCGACGATGTAGATCTGGTCGTATCCGGTCTGGCCGATCCACTCGCCAATGATGCGTACCAGGAAGATCGGCAACGTGCCATATACAAAGAAGGTATGGCCGACGTTGTTGGGATTGAAGGGTGAGGTTGCCGTATCGAAGTACTGGCCGATGGATTCCGGAATCTGAAGGCTGGTCTCGACCATCGTCAGGAAGCGCTCATCGGGATGCATGTGGGTCTGGCGATCCCATCCGATGCCGACCAGCCGCAGTGCGGCTGCAAGGAGCAGCACTCCGATCAGAATGATTTCGATCGTGTATCGTCGCCTCAGGGGAGCTGCATCGATTTGGGTCACGAATCGCCCCCGAGCACCAGGTAGGTGATGAAGTCCCTTCCCTCTACTTCTGCCGCGTGGCGCCTGGTGATGCCACCCGGGAATTTGGCGCGCAATTCATCGAGGCCCTCCACGTCTTCGTTGTGCAGCAAGAAGAGTTGAGGGGTGTTCACTTCGGCAAGCTCCTCGATCTGGTCAGGCCACAGGACGATATCCAGGCCCGGCCGTCCTGCCAGGAGCGCCACCAGCCGCGAATCCATCCAGTGTGGATAGGCGATCATATACACGTCTTCAAACGCGCCGATGGAGGTCGTGAAGTTACGGACCACTTCCGCTGCTTGGGCTGTGTTCCAGGAGTTTTGCCGCTGCAGATCTCCATATTCCCTGATCACAATGTCGTAATTGGTAAAAGCCGCAGCCAAGAACATCCCCCCTACAAGCCCCACGCCGATCCGCCTGCGCCACGGCAGCTCGAAGAATTTTTGCGACCAGCTCCAAATCGAGGCAAGGCCGATGGCCGCGATCGTGAATACGGGAATAATGGCTCCACCGGCCCGACTGGGATGTGGATTTTCGCCCGGAAAGGCCAACGAAAGCACGGAGGGCAGCAGCAGGACTGGGATCGAGAGCACGAGAAACAGATTGATCCAGCTGCGGTCCTTCACGTATCGAACAATGACCAAGACCAGCCCGAAATGAAAGAGGGCGCCGGTCACCCAGTCCAGCGCCGGACGGCCGGGGATGGCCAGGATCCAGATCTGGCCGAAGTCCCATGTGAACATGCGCAAGGCGTTCCACATATTTTCCAGGAACAGCCGGAGCGGCGGACCGGGAAGAGGCCGCTCCGTTTGGGCTATACGAGTCAGGCTTCGGTAGAGCACATCCTCCGGAAACTCAGATGCGACCCGCAAGAGAGGAACCGCCACCACGATCGCCATAAGCGCCGCGACTCCCACCCAAGCCACTGACTGCGCCCTGTGGCCACGTGAAACTCGATGCGCCAGATAGAGCACCAACCCTAGGCCGATGACAAGCGGCAAGATGCGCGAGGCCGTGTAGCCGTATGCGCTCAGACCCACAATGAAACCCGCCAGCACAAGATCGTTTTGCTTCCGGGCTTTGAATCCGCGCAGCATGTAGTAGAGCGCAGGAGCCGTGAAAGTGATCTGAAATACGTGACGCAGCCCGATGCGTGCAACAATATTCGGCCAGAAGGCGATACCGACCAAGGCCATAGCAAACAGTCCTACCGTTCGCCCCCCAACTTCACGACCAAACAGGTAGACATAGGGAACTGCGATAAGTCCGGCAAGCGCCGTAATAGACTTCAGCGTAAGGAAGGAATAGTCTGCGCCGAGCCATTTGATAGCAGCCGCGGCCAGATAGAATTGGGCCGGCTCTCGCCCCGTATTGCGGGGGAAGAAGATAGAGGTCTGGCCATTGAGTAGGTCGACGATATCCAGGTATTTCTCGGCGTGATCGCTCCACATCCCGTACGGGACTTCTGCCAGGTTCGAGAAACGGAAAAAAACGACTACTCCAAACACCGCTAGAACGAGCAGGCTCCACCCGTCCAGCTTGAGTTGCAGCTGCGGTTTCGCTATGAATTCCCTTACCTTGGCAGGAAGACTTGCCCCCGGGAGCTCGCCGAGCCAGAACGCGCGCCCCGTAGTGAGGATCGAAGCGATCCAAAACACCAAGGTGGTCAGCCGAAAAGTATTGTCGCTGGAGGTGAGGAAGGCCAGGATGGCCAAGCCCAGCCCCGCCACGAGCCACTTTGGGTCGTAGGCCGCCACTGCAGCCCCGTGGCGGGTGCGCGGCCTGACCAGCTCGCCGAAGTCACCGGCCCACACCGCCCATCCGACAAGCACCGCGGCTGCGAGATAAAGACCCACAAACAGCGCCACATTGCTGTGGCTTGCAAGCCCGATCTGGGCGACAAAGGCCAGCAGCAGTGCCGCCGGCACCCGAAGGTGCGCGATCTGCAGGCGAATCGCGGCACGCTCAATTGGGGCCTCCGCCCTTGCTGCTAGAGGCGGAACGGGTGCCGCGGGTTGAGTTCCGGGTTCGGGGATGGGAATCGGCCGCAACCGCAGGAGCGAAATGAACCAGTCCAGGACGGTGGGTTCGACTTCGGCGCGCTTAGCTGCCAATTCGCTTACCCTCAGACTGCGAGCTCTCTACAGGTTGGGCTTGCGAAAGATGTGCTTCGGTTGGCCCCACCTTGGAGGCGAGATAAAACGTATAAGTGCCCTCTGGAGAGGGCGCTTCAAGATAGTATCGACGCGCGAACTTCTCCGTCAACAGGAGATTCCACCTGCTCGGCACCAGGATCCATCTTCCCGTAAGCCACCTGGGGAGCAGCGTGGGCGCGCCGAAGTAGTGACCCCACTCCAGGGCGCGCAAAGCGGAGGGTGAGAAATAGCGTTCCGACTGCTCAACCTCGAACCCGGCCCGCTCGAACCTCGATCCCCACCCTGCTTCGTCTAGCAGGTTCCATGTGCGTGACATCCGCATAAACCAATCGCGGTAGCCGCGAGACAATCGCTTCAGCCGCACCCGATTCAGGAAGCGAGGCAGGCTGAGCTCCGAACGATAACCGGGGTTTGGAACGGTGATCGCAAAGGGCGCATTGGTCTTTAGAACGCGCGCGATCTCGGCCAACACTCCATCCAGGTTGCTGACGTGTTCCAACACGGAGTTGCTTAAGGCGCTCCCAAAGCTGGAATGCCTAAACGGTAGCTCGTCGCCGAATGCCTGAACCAGCCAGCGATAGGCGCCTCTGCTCTTCGCCTCTCTAAGGGAAGCATGGTCCGGGTCGATTCCTACGTCGATCTTCTGTTCGAACGCCACGGACGCAAAGTGGCCGTCACCACAGCCAACATCGAGCACCCATCGCGGCAGCGGCACTTCATGCATGAGCCGCGCCTCGACCGCTCGCAGCATGCCCCGAAAGTAAGGTAGCGCCTCAAGATGTGGCCAGAGGAAGTCCGCCATTAAGCTTCGGCTAGAAGCTCCTCGAAAAGCTGCACGTAGGCGGTGGCGGTTTGCTGCGGCTCGAATTGAGAGCGGATTTCCCGCTGCTCTTTTCGGAAGGCACCGGGGTTCTCGAGGACGCTCAAAATTGCCTGTGCAAGTGCCTGCGGATCGCCGATGGGTGAGATCTTGCCCATCCCAGTTGTGAGCACGGGCTGCCTCACACCCGGTAGATCCGAGGCCACCACCGGGGTTCCACAAATCATCGATTCAATTTGAACCAATCCAAAGCTTTCCGTGCTATTGAGGCTGGGGAGCACGGTGACATCGCAGCTCTGAAAAAAGGCCGCCATTTCGCGCGGCCGCAGCACCCCAAGAAAAGTCCATTGAGAATTGAACCGACTCAGCAGCGGCGCAAGGCGCGCCGCATATTCGGCCTCCCCAAGCACGTCCGAATATTGCCCGGCGAATAACACTCGCGCCTCTGGGTAGCGCTCAAGAATGGCCGGCAGCGCGCGCAGGAGGATCTCCACGCCCTTCTCGGCCGCCAGCCGCGAGGCCATCCCGATAATCGGCGCCGTTACGATCCCGTGCTCATCACGGAAATTGCTCAGTTCATTCTCATCAATGGGTGGCACTTCAACCGGAGGCGGGATCACCATTACTTTGTCCAGGTATCGGGACAGGAAGGGAGAGTTTACGGCATAGTCCTGCGTATAGGCGACAATCCGGTCCGCGAAGGTGGCCGCAATGCGGTTGGCAAGGCCTACAGTCAGGTTGGCCACTCGATTCACTACTCCGGTCGGCAGCTGCAGGTCACAGTGGTAGGTCAGGACCGTCGGGCGGCTGGTTGCCCGCCCGCGGATGGCCAATCCCGCCGCATCGAATTGAGGCAGGTGCAGGCTCAGGACATCATGCGAACGGACGAGGCGGGTAGCCTCCAGCCCGAACCGCGGCATAACGACCCCTTTGCTGAGCCGAAAAGCCACCGGAACCCTTACGATCCGCACTCCATCCATATGCTCATTGAGCGGAAGAGCCGGATCGTAGCGAGAGCTCAGAACCGTCACGGAGTGCCCCAAATCCGCCAGGGCCTCCGCAAGGCGCTGCGCATAAATCGTCAGCCCTGAGATGTGAGGCCGATAGTAAGTGAGGGCGAAGAGAATCCTCATCGGTCGGCTAGCGCCGAGCAACCCTACTCTGAAAAGAGGTGTGCATTCTCTGAGGCCCAGGCGTAAAGCTGCTTAATGCCCTCCTTAGGCGCTACCGAAGGCCGCCAATCAAAATCCTGAGCCGCCTTACGAACGTCTGAGATATAGACCCGCTGATCTCCCGGACGCCAATCGCCATGCTCGACTTGAATCGGCCCCCCGACGAGCTCCTCAAGCATCGGACCACACTCTCTCCAGATGGAGAGACTGTAGTCCACCCCACCGCCCATGTTGTATATCTGGCCCTGAGTTCGATCCGCACGTTCGACTGCCATGAGCATCCCGTCGATCAGATCATCTATGAACAGCAGGTCCCTCACTTGCTTCCCGTTGCCGTAGATGGTCAGCGGATGCTGCTGCAGCCAGGCGATGATGAACCATGCTACCCAACCCTGATCCTCGATTCCGAACTGGCGCGATCCGTAAATGCACGAATTCCGAAACACTATGGTACGCATCCCGTAGATCCGCTGGTAATCTCGAACGTATTGATCGGCGGCTCCCTTGGAGCAGCCATAGGGCGAGTGAAAGTCGAGCGGCGCGGTCTCCGGGATTCCATATGGCAGCGAGGCGTACCGGTAGCGGGTCTCATCCTCGACCACTTCGATATCCTCCATGCCTCCGTAAACCTTGTTGGTAGAGGTGTAGAGAAAAACCGGATCGAAATTGGCCTGCCGGATCGATTCGAGAACGTTGAGCGTACCGAGAGCGTTGATGTCGAAGTCCTCTTTCGGGTTCTGTACGGAGGAGGTCACCGCTACCTGTGCTGCAAAATGGAAAACGACGTCGAGCGGCTGATAGCGCTCCATAATCGCGGTCATGTTCGCGTAGTCCCGCACATCGGCCAGCTCGAAGGGATATTCTCCGCGCTGCTCCTTGAGCCATGCGAGATTCTGCCGGCCGCCATTCCGGGACAAGTTATCAAGAAGAACCACCTCCTGGCCCATTCCCAGCAGGCGATTGGCGGTTTGGATTCCGATGAATCCTGCGCCTCCGGTAATCAGTGCGCGCATGACAGGCTGCAAACTCTGGCTGGGGGAAAGTTTGTTGGCATCTTGGCCTCAAGTCGGTGGGAACTTGATCGCGGGGCTCTAGTTCGAAAGGACACTCACGAGCTAGTTTGGGATGAATCCCCTGGACCGTGGCTGCTGCAATTCATCCTATGACTCCCTCGATCCAAGCTGGCGATTATAGCTCCAAGAGCGGCTTAATGCCCTGGCCCGCCTCCCTAAGTTAGGCTTCCTCCATTTGAAGAGAAAAGAGATTCAATGAGTTGCTCAATTGGAACCCCGCTCTGCATGGGGCGCAACCATGCCAAATACTCCTGATTCCCCTTTGCGCCCAGCACCGGAGACCGAATGAGGCCATGCGCGTAAAGCCCGAGCTCCGAGGCTCCCTCCGTCAAGGTTTCCAGGACCTCCCTGTGGACTGCTGGATCGCTGACGATCCCCCCTTTTCCCACCTGCTTGGGGCCCGCTTCAAACTGCGGTTTGATCAACACGACCACCTCGCCCTCGGCACTGAGCCACTTGGCCGCTTGGGTCAGGATGCGGAGCGCCGAGATAAAGGAGACATCGACCGTAACGAGTGAGACCGATTCGGGAAGCTCTTCTAGATAGCGGGCATTGGTACTCTCCAGCACCACCACGCGTGAATCTTGTCGCAACTTCCAGTGGAGCTGCCCCTTGCCGACATCGATGGCATAGACGCGCTGGGCGCCATGCTGAAGAAGACAATCCGTGAAACCCCCTGTCGAAGATCCCACGTCGGCGCAGATGCGTGCCTCCGGCTGGATCTGGAACGCCTTCAACCCTGCCTCAAGCTTCTTACCGGCCCGTGAGACGTATGGCGGGCCACCCTCGACCTCCAGGATCGCGTCTGAGGCCACCTTCGCGGATGGCTTGTGCACCATCTCCCCGGCAACACGAACCTGGCCGGCCATCACCAGCCGCTGGGCCCGTGTCCGCGATTCGGCCAGACCTCGTTCCACCAGCAGTTGGTCAAC
>JBGMQN010000046.1:12444-16975 GCA_048054495.1 Anaerolineales bacterium | reverse complement strand
CCCCCAACATCTCGCGCATGCCCGGGCCGCCTACTGGTCCCTCATATCGAATGGCCACAACGTCGCCTTTTTTCACCTCTCCGGACTGGACCGCTTCAAATGCCGACTCTTCTGAGTCGAAGACTCGGGCTGGGCCCCTGTGGTAGGTCATGCTGTGACCGGCGATCTTGACAACGCAGCCCTCTGGGGCCAGGTTCCCTCTCAGGATCACTAGTCCCCCGTTGGGGCTGATAGGGTCGTTTAACGGCCGTACAACTTCCTGTCCCGCGGTTTCCCGCGCTGCGCTGGCCTCTTCTCCGATCGTCTTTCCCGTCACCGTGATCGCATCGGCGTGAAGAATTCCTGCCTCAGCCAGCCGATGCGCAACCAGCTGCCAACCCCCGGCCTCATATGCGTCTGTAGCGACATATTGACCGCCGGGTTTCAGATCAGCCAGCAGAGGCGTTCCTGCACTGATGCGATCGAAATCTTCAAGCTCAAGCTCTACCCCGACCTCGTTAGCAATGGCGATGAGATGCAAGACTGCATTGGTTGATCCTCCAGTAGCCGCTACCGACGCGATCGCGTTTTCGAGCGCCGCTCGAGTCATGATCTGGCGTGGGCGAAGATCACGCTCCAATAGATCCATGACCATTTCTCCGGCGGCGACGGCCACTTCGTCCTTTTGCTCGCGCATGGCCGGCACGCTTGCGCTCCCCATGGCGGAAATCCCGAGGAACTCGCAAACGGTGGCCATCGTGTTGGCTGTGAATTGGCCGCCGCAGGCTCCCGCGCCCGGACAAGCAACATCTTCGAGCGCTTTGAGCTCAGCATCTGACATGCTGCCGGTGGCATGCGCGCCTACCGCTTCGAAGACATCCTGTATCGTGACGTCGCGTCCTTCGTATCGCCCAGGCTCAATGGAGCCTCCGTACAGCATGAGGCCAGGCAAGTCGAGACGAGCTAATGCCATGACGGTGCCCGGGATGGTCTTGTCGCAGCCGGAGATGGCGACCAGGGCATCGAACATGTTGCCGCGGGCGACAAGCTCGATGGAGTCGGCGATGACTTCTCGGCTGACCAGCGAGGTCTTCATCCCTTCCGCCCCCATGGTGATCCCGTCCGAGATCGAGACGGTGTTGAATTCCATGGGCGTTCCTCCGGCGGCCCGAATTCCTTCTTTGACCTTCGCCGCCAGCCTCCTCAAATGGAAATTACAGGGCCCGATCTCAATCCAAGTATTGGCGACGCCTACGATCGGCCGGCGCAAGTCATCGTCGCTAAAGCCGACTGCCTTGAGCATGGCCCGAGCCGGCGCGCGGCTGGGTCCTTCGGTGATCGCGCGGCTCTGCTGCCGCAGGTCTCTGGCCACTAGGGTGTGCGCTCCAAAAGCGGGGGGCTGGGCATCCTAGCCGTTGTAGCTCTCCATAAGAGCATCGCTCGCCTCGCGCGCCTCCTGGGTCGAGGAATTATCGACTTCCCGCTGGGCCGTTTCCTCCGCCTCGGTTTGATGGTCGGGTGAAGCGGAAGCGGACGGATGTTCCTCTCCGGGTTGCGGGTTCGACGACTTGGGTCCGTTGCTCGGATGGGTTCGTCGTTTGCTCATTTGTTCACTCCTTTTGCGACTGTCCATAAAAAAAAGCACCTCCCGGTTGGGAGGCGCTTGTGTCTTTCAAGGTTCTCTGCTTATTCCACTACACCGCCACAACCGGATTTCGCCTGTCGCCCCCAATAAGGACGATAAGCTCGGAAATAATGACGAGCAAAATAATCAGGAAACTAGCGGTCAACACAAATTTAATCCCGGCGAGTCTGCATATTTGGCGTCAACAGTATCACGGTTTTTTGGGAAGTCAAGCATCAATATTCTTGCGCGCCGCATCTCCTCTGCAGAGAGATTCTCTTCAAGCGACTAGGAAGGTTAAGACAACCCTGATGGGATCCCCAATCGCTTGATTGGCGCAAGTCTTGATTGGGCCGGCGCGTTAAGTGGAAGTGTCGGGATCACTCATCACGAGCAGCTTCATAGCGGTCATCTCTTCGATGGCATAGCGAAGGCCCTCACGCCCCTCACCCGACATCTTGGCTCCTCCATATGGCATGTGGTCCACACGAAAAGTGGATACGTCGTTGACAATGAGACCGCCAACCTCAATCTCATTGAAAGCCTTTCGGATCAATTTTGCATCTCTGGTAAATAGCCCGGCTTGAAGACCGAAATCGCTTTCGTCCACCGCGCGGATGGCCTGTTCGATGTCTTGGTAAGGGTAAAGACCCACAACGGGTCCAAAGACTTCCTGGCAGGAGATGCGCATGTCATCCTGGAGAGAGATCAGGACGGTAGGCTGAAAAAGAGCTCCCTCCCGCTCTCCCCCGATGAGAACCTCTGCCCCACCGGATACCGCCTCTGCCAACCAAGCCTGGATGCGCTCCACCGCGCCACCGTCGATGAGCGGACCCACATCGGTCGCTTCATCGAGCGGATCGCCTAGCTTGAGCGCCTGCACCCGCGGGATCAATTCATCCACAAAGCCTTCATAAACCTCGGCATGCACGTAGGTGCGCTGCACCGAGATGCAGGATTGACCCGCGAAGGAGAATCCACCCCACGCCACACGTTGCGCCGCGTAAGCCACATCGGCATCCGAATGTACGATGACCCCCGCGTTGCCGCCCAGCTCGAGGGTCACTTTCTTCATCCCGGCCCTGGCCTTTAGCGCCCAGCCGACCGCGGGGCTCCCGGTGAATGTCAGCTTCTTGATGCGGTGGTCCTCCACCAGCGGATCGGCGCTTTGTGTCGTGCAAGGCACGACCGCTATGCCTGCCTCGGGCCAGCCGGCCTCGAGCACCAACTCCGCAAGCTTGAGTGAGCTGACAGGAGTCTGGCTCGAGGGCCGAATAATGATCGGGTTTCCGGCCGCCAATGAGGGGGCTACCTTGTGGGCCACCAGATTCAGGGGAAAGTTAAAAGGGGAGATGCCCACCACCGGGCCCAGGGGCACTCGGCGAACGTAGCCGATCCGCCCCTCCGTTCCGGGCAACCAATCCAGAGGCACGATTTCCCCATAGATTCGCTTGGCTTCTTCGGCCGCTACTTTAAAGGTAAATACGGCTCGGTCGACTTCTGCTCTCGCGGTCTGGATTGGTTTGCCGGCTTCCAGGGCGATGGTGCGCGCGAACTCCTCATGCCGCCCGGCGATCCCATTGCTGATGGCTTCCAGAATTTCGGCTCGTTTCCACGATGGGAGCTTGCGAGTGACCTTAAACGCCTCCACAGCCTTTGAAATGCAGGCTTCAATCTCCTCTGGCCCAGCCCGGTGCACGATGGCTACCAGTGAATCGTCGTACGGGCTATGAACTTCGATAGCGTCGCCGGTTTTTAGCCATTCACCATCCACTAACAAGCCGTATTCGCCCAGTTCCGTCTCGTCTGAATCCCGGCTTTCGGCGGGTCGGGCTTCGGCACTTCGTAGTCTGTCCGCAGCGCTCATTTCACTCTTCTCCGAAGGGTTATCCAGTTATTCGTGACCGTATGTCGCACCCGAATTCCATTGTAAGCGTTCCCATGGACTCGCTCGAGCGATCTGTGCATACCGCGGAGGGCGAGCTGCCGTGTGAAAACAGATGCTGGTGGCAGTAATAACGTAGCGACCTTCAACTCTGTGCAAGCCCCCTAGCCTCATATGTCATCATCCGCCGCGAGTGTCCTAGTCGCATCTCGCGGCGAAGCCCCTCACGCGCTGTACCTGCGCGGGGGACCGGATTACGAACCGGTACAATTCCAGCCCACCGAAGCACTATTAATGAAGCGAAGATGATCCCGGATCGCATCGTCTACCTCGGTCATGCCTCTGTGCTGTTGCAGATGCAGGGCGTTCGTATCCTGACCGACCCGCTTCTCAAGAACCGTGTACTGCATCTGTATCGGCGCTCGGCGCCTGTATCCGCGGTGCACTACACGGAAATCGATGCGGTGCTCATCTCTCACAACCACTGGGATCACCTGGACCTGCCCTCCCTGCGCAGATTGGACCGAGAGACGCGCATCATCGCGCCGCGCGGCGTTGGTGCGATGCTGCGCAGGCGTGGCTATGCCAACATCGAGCAGCTGCGCGAGGGCGAGGATACACAGATTGGGTCTGTGCGCGTGCGGGCGACGCATGCCAACCACATGGGCGGCCGACCCCTGGTCTCGGTCGCCACGGCCAGCCTAAGCTACCGGGTCGAAGGCGTGCGGAGGATCCAATTCTTCGGAGACACGGATTTCTTTCCTGGAATGACGGAGATTGCAGAGGATCTGGACGTCGCTTTGGTGCCTGTCTCCGGCTGGGGCCCCACCCTCGGCATCGGCCACATGGATCCCGAACAGGCTGCGAGGGCCTTGACGCTGCTTCGACCGCGCCTGGCCATTCCGATCCATTGGGGCACCTTCTTCCCGTTCGGTATTCGCAGGCTCGGCAGGGCCGCGGGCGATGACCCCGCACATCGTTTCTCTCAGCTTGCTGCGGACATCGCACCACAGGTAGAGGTGCGTGTGCTTCAGCCGGGAGAA
>JBGMQN010000046.1:9584-12344 GCA_048054495.1 Anaerolineales bacterium | reverse complement strand
AGCCACCCATAGAGCCCCCGATGATCCATGCCTCGGCCGCCGTCCATTCGCGCGGTTCCCGGGGCCTCTCCCAGCGTGAGAGTGGTCCCCTCCAGGAAGTTGCTCACCACGTGGTCTAGGGTTCGCTCAAACAGCGGATAGAAAAGGGTCGGATAAGGTGGAACCCGCTCGGCCGGCCCGCTGTGATAGTAGAAGGCATAGGTCTCGGCCGGCCCCACCTGAGTGTTCCAGTATTCCGTGCTGACGTCATCGCCGCGCCAGGGATCCATGTTCAGATCCCCCAGGATCAGTACTTCCTGCTCTTGAACGATATCCCCCTCGAAGATCTGGCGGATCGAATCCAGGCGGCAATCCGCGCTGCGGTTCTCGGGATGAGCATTAACGATGTCAAAAACTCTTCCGCGGACTTGAACGGTGACCGCATAGACCGTGAGCTGCGTTCGGCAGCCGGGAGGGAGGGTCGCCATCCGATCCGACTCGCATAGTGCACCGAGCTCGCACCCCAGGATCTCTCCGACATCGGTTCGCACGCCGATGCACTCGATCAGGTTGCGGGCCTCGCAGGTGATCGTGTAATCCGGACCAAGCAGCCGGCGCACTTGCGGCTCTGAATATTCACCCGCACACACGTTTCCAGGATCCACCAGCGGCGCGCTATCGCAAAGATGATCGGGCAGTGTTTCTTGCAGCGCCACAACTTCCGGTTGAAGCTCGGCCAGACTCGCCGTCAGCCGAGCCTCCACATCGCTCCGGCATAGTTTCAGCAGCTGAACTACGCAGCGCGGATCACCGTTGCCCACGTTCGCCGTCAGCACGGTGAAACCCGGCTCGTCTGGCGGATCCAGTTCGGGCGGATTAAATGGGGAAGGCTCTGGTGCTGCGGCCCAAAACAAGAGCAGCGCAGCTACTAAGCCCGCGAGCAGCAACAGCGGCCAGCGAATTGCACGAAGTCTCATTGTCCCTCGCCGCCTGATAACTCGATTTTATTGCCCGATAGAGACAAGACGCGGAGTTCGACTGGATCGTCCGCAGCTTCCGCCAACTGATCCTGGATACCCCTAAGGGTATCCCGAGAGAGCGGTCGACCCCCCGTGACAATAAGGGTGGCTTCCACCATGAAACCATCCGAGCTCTTGCTGGCCACGACGTCTATGACCTCCGTGTCCGCGGCAATGGCTGCCTCCGCAAACACCTGCTCGAGCCGTCGCAAGGTATTCAGGCCTCCAAGCCTTGTCACAAATCTTTCAGCCTCCAAGATTGTGGCATCCAAGGTGACGGGTCCGCCTACTGCCTCAGCGATATCATCCTCAAGCTGCCCGAGCTCCTCGGCGCTGAGCTGCTTTCCGCTGAATGAAATGATCGTGGCCGTCAGGATAAATCCGCGCCCCTGACGTTCGACCGCCATATCTTCCACGCGCCCGACCCGAGCCACGACCTGCTGCTCGAACAGCTCCACCACCGCCTGCTCGCGGTTCTGCTGCTCTACCGTCCGGATCGTCACGATGGCTAGAATCACAAATACCGCCGCCAGTGAGACCGCAGCAAGCCTCAAGCCGCGCGCCAACTCGCCCTTCTCTCCGCGCTCTGGCTGGAATCCGAGAGCAAGGAAGGTTATTCCCGCGGCAAGCACGATCGCGATCAGATTGGTCGTGAAGAGCAAGAGCGCGCCGGCGGCGATGGAGAGGTCCGACACCCCAAGCCCGTAGCCGACTACACTGAGCGGGGGTACCAGCGCGGCCGAAATCGCCACTCCTGGCATCGCGGCCGCCACCTCTGAGCGGCTGATTGCGTATCCCGCCGCCGCCCCCGACGCCAGGGCAACCATCAGGTCCAGGATATTGGGCTGCGTACGGGCGAGGATCTCGGCCGTCGGATCGGTGATGGGAGAGATGATGACAATCACCAAGCCTACCAGAATCGCCATTACCGCACCCTTAATGGTGGCCTCCAGCCCGAGCACAAATACACGCGTTTCCGCCTGCACCATGCTTATCCCCATAGCCAGGATGGGAGCCATCAGCGGTGCAACCAGCATGGCTCCGATGATCACTGCCCCGCTGTTCTGCAGCAAACCCAATGTGGCGATGCTGGCCGCCAGGGTAATCAACACATAGAAATCGATGGTTGGAACGGCAGCCTCACGCATCGATTGGGCAACCGTCGCATGTTGACGAGCGGACAGCTTTGGCAATGGGTCCGAGATCGCCCCCCAGATGCGTTGCATTCTCAGCGCACTCTGCGATTCTCGGGCACGGGTAATGATGGTGGGAATTGAAGCCGCGCGCGCGATCTGGGTGGAGATCCCGCCGAATTGGGATCGCTCGAAAATCCCTTCTCTTGTGGTGCCGATCAGCAGCACTTCCACATCTTCCAGTTCGTCCAGGATCCCATCCTGCACGGATCCGGCAGGCACCACACTTACCTCAACCTCGCCAAGATCAGACACGGCTTCTCGCGTGGCCTGAATCTTGGCCTCCGCTTCCGATCTTGCTTCCGGCGTGAGCTCACCCGTCATTATGTTGGTGATCCGTATCCGACCTCCGCTCTTCGCCGTGAGCTCCTGCGCCAGCCGCAGTGCTACCGGCGCATGCGGTCCGCCAGAAGTTGGCACCAAAACGCGGCCGGGGTCTCTTGGAACTTCGCCGTGGACGATTGCCAGCTCCGCCGGAGCCGTCCGCAGAATCCGGTCCAGCTCCTGAATCTGTTCGGGGTCGTCAGAACCCCGCCACTCCATCAGCAGCAGATCCACCCCTTCCTCTG
>JBGMQN010000046.1:3232-9484 GCA_048054495.1 Anaerolineales bacterium | reverse complement strand
GCGCGCGAGATATCTGCCATCACTCGATATCCCGGCTTTGCCACGCGCTCCGAAGAGACTTCACCTACAACAATTTGCTCGCGGCGAACTTCTAGACCCCTCGCGCGAGCATAAAGAATGTAGAAGAGGCCGCCCAATGCCAACCAAGCTGCTCCGACAAGAATGGCCAGGAATCCAAGCGCAAACGGCAACAAGACCCCTATCGCGGTAGTGAGTCCCGGAAGTAGTGGGTGAAACGGCAGCTTAGTTGCTGGGAGATTCGGCCGCGCGCGGATTACGTCCGGGACATGCACGATCGCAATGGCCCACATAAGGGTCATTGCGGCCAGACCCACGAGCAGCTCTACGGGGATAATAAGTATGAGGACGACGCTGGCGGTTGGAAAGACTAATGAGATCCAAGCGTGGAGGCCGCTCGTCGTTGAGGAGCTGCGAATCCGCTCCGTCGTAAGGCCGTCCCGCGACATTGCGTAAAGAAGGTTTCGCGCGTTCAGCAACGCTCGATTGAGGGCGATCAGTGTGATGGCGATGGCGAACACGGAGTAAAGTATGCGCGCGATGGTTTCAGGCAATAGGCGAGAGTCGGCTGCGAGGTCAATCAATGGTGTCAGGCTGGGCGTCGTCAGGCTCGGCCCAAGAGCGAGAGCAGCCGCAACCCCGAAGGCAACTCCGGCCAGCACTGTGAGCCCGAGGGCAGGCAGGAAGGTCTTGGTGGGTCGACGGACCTGGTCTCGGACGCTGAGGATATAGTCCAGACCCCAGAGTCCGCTCGCCATGAAGGCGGTGATCGTGAAGAGTTCGAAGCTTCGTGGAACTGCATCGCTTACCGCCTCACTGATGGATACCGCCACCAGATTTCGTATAGAGAGAACGATCAGAAACACGAGCGAAGCGTAGACAAAGGCGGCTTTTGTGCGCCAGGCTGCGCGCATTCCCTGCAGACTGGCGATCGTCACCAGCCCCAGCACGCCGACCGCGATCCAGCGCACATCAATCGCCAAGCCAAATAGCTCGACGAGCAACAAATCAACGCCGAGGGCCGTCCCCCAGCCCAGCAATGCGGCGAGCATCGCATATCCGCCCAGCATGAGCCACCCACCGAAGTAGCCTACCCAGAGTGTCCCGCTGTTGCGTGCCAGACGATAGAGACCCCCGCTCCCGGGCACAACCGCCGCTCGCTCCGCTAAGGTGAGAACGATCGGGACAGCTATCGCTCCCAGCAGAACATAGGGGCCAATGACCTGTCCGGTGCCCAGGTTCTTGACGAATAGGGTCAGCAGCGTGTAGACGCCCAGGCCGACTGTTACGCTCGCTCCGAGCGCGACCAGCCATGGGAGCCCCAGCACCCGGCTGAAGCGCACGGCGCCCTGTCGTTCCGGTGAACTCACTGGATCATTTGCCATCTATCGTCGAGCTCAGAAGAGAATCCTTACCTAATGCACAGGGAACTCCTGCTTGGAGTTCCCCATAATCAGGATTGATTTTGGTTTTGCCTCAGCCAGAAAGGAAGGTGGACTCTGGTGGCTCCAGTTCGACCGCCTGACTGACTCCAATTTGAGCGGCGATGCCCAACACGGCGATCACCAGATAGAGAACCAGCCACAGGAACGAATCCTGAATGGCTTGGCCTACTGCGTTCGTGCCGATATCTTCGATCGTGACCCTTCCGAGCACCAGCAACAGAGAACCGACGATCACTCCCGATCCGAAGGCGCCCGTGATGACCACGATGACCCACTTTTGAACGTTGAAGAATACCACCAGCAAGGCCAGCGCCACACCTGCGGCCATCCCGACCAGCCAGGCAATGAGGCCCAGGTCGAACCCGATGAGCCCCATGAGGCCGACACCGACAGCATAACCGAGGGCGAATGAGAGCAGCGCCACGCCCACGATGTAGAACAGGTAGGAAAGTACTCCGAACAAGAGACCTACTAAAAAGCCGACCACCCAACTGGTGACCGTGGTGAGGAAGCCGACATCGAAGATCGCCTGCAGGGTCTGCACGCCCAGCGCAAATCCGAACACAAAACCGAGAATTGGCAGAAGGACCAGAAAGAAACGATATCCCCGGAAGGCCACCGCCACACCAAATGCGAGCGCGATCAACGTCACGCAGAACAGCTCAAAGGTCATCTTGCCCTCTCTCTGCTAGATTCGAGTTATGCGGAGCTCAGGCCCGGAACACGGTCGCGGTTGAAATAGGTTCCGCCGCCATGCATGGCGATGTCCGCGAACACGCCCAGTGCCACGAAGATCCATCCCAGTAGCGAGATCCCAAATATGGGGTTATATACCGCCACATATATGAGCGTGGTCCAGGGAAGGAAGATGATGCCCAGGATCGGCCAGATGACACTGCCAAAAGCCACGCTCCAGCGAAGCGGCGCGAGAAGCCACCAGGTGATATCGGCCGCCCGAGGACCCAGGAATACTAAAACCGTAAACAGACAACACATATGCGATTCTCCTCACTCACAACACAAATATTCTCGCCGGTCCCTTTATGAGAGCCCGGCCTGACGCGCCATCTTATGCACTCAAGCCTGCTGCTACCTCCAGTACAACCCTCTTGAGCGCGTCCAGTTTCGGTCCGATATTGCTGGGGCGGGCTTTCAGCCGTAGGCGGGTTGCCAATTACACCGGGCCCTAGACGCGGGCCAAAAAGCAGCTCACCAACCTAAATGCATATCACTATGCCGAAGGCAGCTAACTGTGCCCAACGGCACCTAAGGGTAATCGAGAGCGGGCGTTCTTACCCTCGGCAAAAATACGTAGGTCTTGCAGTACCGCGTCTATTCGACGCTTCTGCCGAAAGAGGCTGTGAATCAGCATTTCCCTCGATGACTCGAAGCAACACCGGTGTTTTACTAGCCTACGAACGCACCCATTCGGTTCTGTGGGTGTTATCTTAGATTGGGCAGGAACGGGTAAAGCCCAGCGTGCGTGGGCTGAGGAGGGAAGATATCGAAGTCTGATGAACTAATGCACTTTTGCGTGGCCCTAAGAGCGCGATGGTATTAGGGGCCCTATTCCGGATGGACCTAGTTTGAGGAGAAATTAAATGAACAAGCGACCTTTTGGCGTGACGGCACTTGCTATTCTGGCTGCCCTTGCAGCGATTCTTGCAGGTTTCCGAACGCTCCAGTATCTGGGGATTTTCCCCATCACGATCGAATTCTTTTTCGGCGACTTCAGCTTCCGAACCTTCAGCCTGTGGGCGGCCTTTATGTGGGGCTTGCTGACCTGGATCTATATCTGGTTGGTTCGGATGCTCTGGAACGTTGAGAAGGAAGCCTGGCTGTTCTTAGCCGTCATCACGGTTTTCAACCTGATCCTGGACTTCATCGTCTTGGTTTCTTCAAACGGCTCCGTCGAGGATATGGCCGCCAGTTTCGTACTGAACGCCTTGATCCTGATCTACGTGATGCTGCCTAGTACAAAGCGGGCGTTCGACATGGTTCCTACGGGCTCGAGCTCTTCCGCCCCTGCTCCTCCGCCGCCCGGTTCGGGAAGCGAGGGCTAGGCCCGATCTCCCTCAATGTATAGGAGGAGATGGGCCCTCCGGAAAACGGGCGGCAACTCCCCTAGAACGGGTGGACCTAATTCAACAGAATAACCAAAGAGAGCTGCCGGAAATGGCAGCTCTCTTTTCTATGTTAATTTCAGGGTTGCTTGAGATCAGCGCATCTGGAAGGCGGCCACCAGCGCCAGGATACCTCCGAAGACGGCGAATATGCCCAGTACAAACGGCAGCGCCAGTCCGGCGATTACCGGGTTGAGGATCAAGAGGATGCCGAAGATGATGGTCAGCACGCCCAGGATCCCAGCACCCCAGCCCGCACCCTGGAAGGCCTGGACGAGCCCGACGACCCCAAAGATGAGGCCCTCGATGCCGAGGATCAGTGCGATCGTTGCCGGAATCAAGAACGAGGACCAGAGTGGGTACTGAATAATCATCAGGCCCGCAATGATCCCCAGGATACCGAGCACGAGCTTCCATCCCCAGGCCGTCCGGTCAACAAACAGGCTGACCAGGTTCACGATACCGGCCACCAGGAAATAGATACCCATGACCTGGACCAGGACCGCGGTGGTCATGCGCGGCTCGATTAGCAGCAGCACACCGATGATGATTGCTGCGATGCCCTGAACTAGGACCAGCCACCAGGGAACTTGTTTCTCCCCAATGCTGGCTTCAGCGGTCATTTCTGCCATAAATACTCCTCCTTGTAATGTGAAATAAGTCTTTGATGTCGCCCTCGCGGCATTGTACCGCGCTTTGATCCGCTTCCCTCCCGTGCAGCCTGGAGAGTGAGATTAATACGCATTATTAACGATACGAGGCGCCGTATTGAGGATTATCTTCTCTCTGGTAGAGAGCGTTGCGGCTTAGCGCGGCTGCCTATCACGGCTGCAATGTACACGAGAATATTGAGAACGGCCGAGCAGTAAGCTTCTCGCGCAGATGTTCTCCACTGACAAGCATCGTGCCTGATAAGCGACGCTCCGCAGATGCCGGAGCGTGAGGCGTATTGAGAATCTGCGGGAAGCGCACTAAGGAGAGAAGACTATGGAAGGTACAACCGGAAGCATGGAGCCACCACCCGAGGGCGGCATCGAGCCTACGTCAAGCGCGGAACCCGAAAGCGGCGGTACTAAGTGGTGGGTATGGGCGCTGATCGGGATCGGTGCATTGGTTGCCATCCTCTTTATCGTTGGCCTATTCAACCAAGAAGGCGAATCGGCGCCGGCCCCATCGGCGGACGAATCGTGGAATCGAGTGCAAACCTCGGGTGTGCTCCGGGTCGGCACTTCGGCAGATTATGCCCCATTCGAGTATTACAACGACCAGCTTGCTATCGACGGGTTCGATGCGGCGCTGATTCGCGAAGTCGGCAACAAGTTAGGCGTGCGAACAGAGATCTCAGACTTTGCTTTCCCGAGCCTGGGAGATGCGGTTCGAATCGGTCAGATCGATGTGGCTATAGCCGCGCTATCGATCACTCCTGAGCGCGAGGCCGTCGCCGACTTTTCTAACATCTACTATGTCGGCGAAGACGGCATCCTTGCAAACCAGGACTCGAGCATCGGGGAAGTCCGCTCCGCAGCGGATGTAGCCGGCATGCGGGTCGGCGTGCAGAAGGGATCGGTCTACGAACAGCTGGGGCAAGCGAACCTCGTGGACGCGGGCTTCATCCCACAGCAGAACTTGATCGCCTACGACAAGGCCGATCAAATTATCACCGACCTCGAGCGCAACGCACTTGACGTTGGAGCGATGGATCTGAAGCCGGCCGTCGACTTCGCAGAAAACAGGGGGGTCAGGCTTGTTGGAAAGGGTCTCAATCAACAGCGATTTGCAATCGCCGCAAAGAAGGGTGCGACCGAATTGATCAATCGCATCAACCAGGCCCTGGTCGAGCTGCAGAACGACGGGACGCTTGCGAGATTATCGGAGCAGTATCTCGATCTTGATCCGGGTGAGATCATTCCGCCACCCACTCCAGCCCCGACTCCGGATTCTTGTATTGATGGATCGGAAGTCGTTCGAGATCTTAACTACGACGCGAACGATCTGATGGATCTGCCAGAGCTCGCGCCAGGCGAGAGGTTTCAGAAGGGCTGGCGCCTGCGCAATACGGGCACTTGCACATGGACTTCCGCCTATTTTGCAAATTATGTGCGCGGCAACACGCCCGCCGCTCAAATGGGGGGGCAGCCGACTAGCATCGTAGGTGAGGTTAAAACGGGTCAGACGTACGATCTGTACGTCAACCTGCAAGCCCCCCAAGATCCTGGCGAATACGTAGCCTACTGGCAGATGCACAACAATGCTCAGACCGCGTTTGGTGAGACCTTTGTCGTTGGAATCGAAGTCCCTGGTCCAACCCCAGTGCCAACCGCGACGTTGACCGCCACCGCGGTCCCGACTGCGACAGAGACGGCAGAACCGGTACAACCGCTGCCGACCCCCGACACCGCGACCCCCGAGCCGACTGCGACCGAAACGCCGGTACCGGGTGCCGAGATCATGGACATCCTGTGGGAGTGGGTCTCGCTTGAGGAGGCCAATCCTCCTAACCAGTCTGTGGTAGCCGATCAGGAAAACTACAACCTGGTGCTCTTGCCCGACGGTATGTTCAGCGCCAGGGCCGATTGCAATACGGTCCAAGGAACCTACGAGATCACCGAAACTGACCTGGTGCTCGAAATCGGACCGTACACTCAGGTCGCCTGCCCGGAGGGATC
>JBGMQN010000046.1:1187-3132 GCA_048054495.1 Anaerolineales bacterium | reverse complement strand
GACGAAAAAGGCAAGATCCACATCAAGGAGACGGCCCAGATCGGAGGCGGCAAAGGCGCCGCGATGGGCGCCGCAACCGGCGCCGCGATCGGCATCATCGCCGGTCCACTGTTGGTTGTGCCGGCCGCGGTCGGCGCGCTGGTTGGCGGATTGGCCGCCAAGGCGCGCGACGTCGGATTTTCGGACGAGCGTCTGGAAAAAATCGGCGAAGGCCTGACCCCAGGTTCCTCAGCCATCATTGCGGTGGTCGAACACAAGTGGGTCGAGCAGCTCCAGGAGGAGCTGGAGGAAATGGAAGCGGATGTCGTCACCGAGGCGCTCTCGGCCGACATCAACGAGCAGCTCGAGAAGGGGCACGAGGTCGCTTACAATGCTATCGCCACTGAGCAGGGCTACTCTATGGAGCGCGTGGCCGGCGGCGAGGACGAAGTCGAGGGCTCCAAGATCGTAGTGGATGACACCGGAGTCTACGGCAGCGAGTTCTATGCCACTCCAGAAGGCTTCGTCGCGACCGGCATGGCCGTTACCGATGAAGGCGCAGCGGGCGTGGTGGTCGCGGGTGCTTTTGAGGAAGAGCAACAGGGGAGCCTGCCACCGGCAGAAGAAGCTGGCGGAGAAGACTCGGCAGCATAGGTCAGCATTTCTGAAACGGCTACATTAGCGAGGCGGGTCAGGGGTATGCTGCCTGGCCTGCCTTGTTCAGTAAAAAGACGCCCGGCCCACGCCCTTTTCACGCAACCGGGTCTGCGCGCGCTTGACCCTAGCGGTTCCAAGGAGAAAGCACCAGCGTGGTTTTTATCGCCCGTGGCATCATCTGGTACGGCCTATATCTGTTCCTGATCGTCCTGCCGCTTGCAACCGCGGTGATTGCCAATCCGGACAGGATTGACCCGCCATTCCTATCTGCGCTCGGGATAGCAGCAGGCTTCATCGGCTTTTCTCTGATGAGCCTAGAATTTGCCCTGACCTCGAGGATTGAATCGGCCGCCGAGCCGTTTGGCGAGGATTCGCTCCAGCTTTTCCACAACATCATGGGCGTGGTCGCCTTAGGATTCATCCTGGCCCATCCCACCCTTCTGATCATCTCAGGCTATCCGGCTAGTTGCTGGCTCAATCCTTTCTCGGCCTGCGCCAACACCGCTACCATCGCCGCCTTCCTATCTGTTTTTGCCTTATTGCTGCTCATCATCACTTCGATCTGGCGCAAGCGGCTCGGAATTCGTTACGAACTCTGGTACGCCGCCCATGGGCTCTTTGCGCTGTTCATTGTTTTCGCGGCGCTGGTGCACATCCTCGTCTTAGGCCGGTTTACGAGTACCGCCATCATGAGATTGGTCTGGATCATCTACGGCGCCCTCGTACTTGGGCTTATCTTCTGGTTCAAAGTTTGGAACCCGATCCGCAACTGGAGAGCGAAGTGGAAGATCGTTGACAACAAAGTTGAGCGCGGCGGCGCCCACACCCTGGCCCTTGAGCCAATTGGCCACAGCGGCTTCGAATTCATGCCGGGGCAATTCGCCTGGCTGAAAACCGGGCGCACACCCTTCGGGATCGGCCAACATCCCATTTCGATATCTTCCAGCAGCGAGGAACCGCCCAGGGGTCGAGTGGCTTTTACGATCAAGGATCTTGGAGATTGGTCTGGCGAGGATGTGCCGGCTCTCAAGCCGGGTGACACGATCTGGGTAGACGGACCGCACGGCGTGTTCTCAATCGATCGGCTGCAGGCGATGGGCTATATTCTGGTGGCGGGGGGCGTCGGGATCACGCCGCTGTACTCGATCTGCCAGACGATGGCCGATCGGGAAGACATCCGTCCGGTCTTGTTATTCTATGGCGGATCGGATCTGGAAAGCCTGACTTTCCGTGAGGAACTTGAGGCGCTGCAGGAGCGTATGAATTTGCAGCTTATTCCAGTTCTGAGCCGTCCGGGCGACGATTGGAC
>JBGMQN010000046.1:0-1087 GCA_048054495.1 Anaerolineales bacterium | reverse complement strand
GGATTGACCCTGCTGCTGATCGCAGGCGCAGTGGCATTCGCATTCATCATCACGGCGTAGCGAGGAGAACAGACTGTGAAGCTTTCTGAGAAAGTAGCGGTCGTCACCGGCGGTTCCAGCGGGATCGGGGAATCGATCGTCAAGGCCCTGGCAAAGCAAGGGGCCAGGGTGGGCATTGGCTACCGCTCGCATCCGGAGGCCGCCGAGAGTACTGCGCAGCAAATCGAGAAAGAAGGCGGTCGCGCGGTTGCGATTCAAGGTGACGTGAGCGTGGTGGATGACCTGGAGAAGTTGATCGGTCAGACCATCGCAGCCTTTGGACGCCTGGACGTGATGGTCAACAACGCCGGGATCGAGACCCGGACTTCGACCCTGGAGACGAGCGAAGCTGAATACGACCGCGTGATGGCGGTCAATCTGAAGAGCGCCTTCTTTGGGACCCAGTTGGCCGCCAAGCAGATGATCGAGCAGGGCGACGGCGGCCGCATCATCAACATCTCGTCCATCCACGAGGACTGGCCCATGCCCGGGAATACCCCCTACTGCCTCTCCAAGGGCGGGATGCGTATGCTCACTCGGACGGCGGGTGTCGAATTGGCCCCCCACGGGATCACCGTGGTCGGCGTCGGCCCGGGCGCGGTGGCCACTCCGATCAATGTCCGCACGATGACCGACCCTGACCTGATGAAAGAGCTTAACGCGACGATACCCATTGGAAGAATGGCAGAAACCTCCGAGATCGCGGATCTGGTCGCCTGGCTGGCATCGGACGTGGCCAGTTATATCGCCGCAACCACCATCTTCGTCGATGGCGGGATGATGCAGTTCAGTGCTGGGCTCTGACGCCGATGCGCCCACGCGATCTTAGAATTCTCCTGATACTTGCTCTCACGGCTCTGGCGCTCAGCGCCTGCGCGCAGCAAGGCCCCACTCAGGAAGAGAAATGGGAGACCTCGGCGCATGCGGACGCAGAGGCGGCCGCATTTACGAACTGGGACAGCCGCGATCCAGCCGAGATATCCACAAGCTGCGCCAAGTGCCACAGTACTCCCGGCTATCGCGATTTCCTGGGCGACGACGGATCGGA
>JBGMQN010000064.1:27440-41487 GCA_048054495.1 Anaerolineales bacterium | reverse complement strand
GCCCTGCACGGCGTTGTCGAGGGTGACCGTGAACAGTAACCCGGTGCCCTCGATCTCGGTGACGTTATCCACCGTGACTTGAGCACTGTCGTTGTCGGTGATGGTGCCGATACCGGTATCGGTGTCGGTGACGAGTGGATCGGTGGCGTTGAGCGAGACCGTGAAGGTCTCGGTTCCTTCTAATACGGTATCGTCGAGTGTGGCGACGGTGAACTGCTGCGTCTCGCCTGCCGTGCCGGCGAAGTTGAGTGCCGCCACGACGTTGTCGTAGTCTGTCGGGTAGGTCAATGGTGCTGCGCCGCCGGTGGCGGAGACATCCGTCAGGCTGACGTTGACCGAGAAGGCGCCGGCCACGGCGTTGTCTAGCGTCACGGTGAAGGTAAGGCCTGATCCCTCTGTGGCTGTGATGTTATCAACGGTAACGCCAGCAGGAATGAGGGTGGGCGTCGGCGTATTGGTAGGCATAGGCGTCAAGGAAGGCGTCGGCGTGCTGGATGGCGTGGGCGATGTTGTGGGTGTTGGGATCGTGGCTGTGGACGGAACAGCCACGCCTGAATAGTTATAGGCACTGTCCCAGAAGATCTCGGCCGGTGCGGCGAAGCTGAAGCGTACCTGCAAACGCTCGTTGTTCGCGAAGTTGTGGCTACCCGTCGCAAACGAGGCCGAGAAGAAATAGGCATCGTACGTATTCGGTGGTAGAGCGAAAGTACCGGAGCCGAGCAAGCTGCCCCCCGCTCGCAATTCGGCACTGAAGACAGAGGCGAGCGGAGACGGATTCCAAGCATAGAAGTTGACCGACGTTGTACCGGCGTTAAGCGACTGACCGCTGGAGAACCACGCTGAATAGAACGAAACCGCTCTGCTGCTGCGGTAGCTGCCGGTCGGTATCGTGGTGTACATCATGTACGTCGCCGGCAAGGTGTCGTCGTAGAACCAGTAAGTGTTGGCCGGCGGAATGGCGGGTGGGATGGGCGAAGGCGGTCCTGATGGGGTGAAAGTTGCGCTGGGTAACGCGGTCGGACTCTCGGTAGGAGTGGCCGAGCTGGTCGATGTGGTGGTCGGAGTAGGTGTCCCCCCGGTGGGGGTCGGTGTAAGTGTCCCCCCTGTGGGGGTCGGTGTAGGTGTGGTGGTCGCGCTTGGGGTACCGGTGGTGGTGGCAGTGGGCGTGGGCGTCGGCGTGAACCAGAAGTCGGCTGGGATAATCGTGGGCTCAACCGGCTCTGCAAATGTCCCCGGGTAAAGGATCTGATCTTCCTGAATCTCCTCGATGATCTCAATATTGACGGGCTTGAAAACGGTGAATGGCCACGGACTGTAATCAGCGTTGAGCTCGGAGCGCGTGTCGGCCTGAGCCGGCCTTAGCCCGAACATCCCCAGCGTACCGCAGCCAAAGAGCAGTAGGAGGATTAAGGGAATCAGCAGCAGCCAACGAAGCAGATCGCGGAGCGATTCTTGCCGCTCCTCATTCTCTCTGGTTGCGCTGGCGGGGGCAGCCCTGATGGCCGCCTCCCTCAGCTTGCTGAACAGCGAGGCGAATTTCATGGCCGTGCTATACCCGAATCATTGCCCGCTATGAGTCTGAGGCGAGGTAGGCGTATGTATGGGTGTGGGCAGTGGATGGAATAATGTGGGCTGGTAGCCGGAGGCCGAAAATCAGCTGCAGAGTAAGGAGGACGAAGAGCAGCCGACGTAGGAAACGTTGAGAAGAACCTCGCTCCATCCGATCCTTCGTCAGGATATTGCCAGATACAGTTTTTCCTGAGAAACTCGAACGGAACGCCTTGAGCCACGGGTGCTTTCCCAACCCGCGGCAGGCGAACTGCGATCAGATTGCAGACTTGGCTCAACGTATTCATACCCACGCCCGGCCAATGCTGCGCTCCACTCTAAGACGCACATCGACTTCATCTCTATTCGGGGGCCCGTTCCCAATCGACCGCGCTCGCCCACGAGCGCGAGACTGGAATGCTTTGCGGCTAAGATCGGCTGCTGGCCGCCCCTAGACCCCTAGGTTACGCCCACCCTCTGATCAGGGCCCAGCCCACCCGGATCCGATATCAAATATCAATCGCGATCAGATGACTTCGAGCGCCTTCTCCGCTTCCTTCAGTGGATCAGGCTCGCCCTGGGATTCAGCGCCCGAGTCTTGCTCTTGATCAATGGGCAACAGAATGGTGAATGTCGTTCTGAGGCCTGGCTTGCTGTCCACGCTGATCTGCCCACGATGGCGCGTGATGATGCCGAAGCTCACCGACAGCCCCAGACCGGTTCCTTCTCCTTCGGGCTTGGTCGTGAAGAAGGGATCGAAGATTCTCTGGAGATTCTTTTCAGGTATGCCAACGCCGTTGTCTTGTACGGACAAAGCAATCGAGTTTTCAGCTTCGCTTAAATTAATGTATACGGTGCCGCCATTCATCATTGCCTGAATGGCATTGCCAATCAGATTGATCAAGACCTGCTCGATCTGCTGCGCGTCGTACCAAATCAGGACCGGACTCGACGGCATGTCGATCTTGAACTCAACATTTGACTTGCGCGCTAGGTACTCTGTCAGTCGCACGCTCGCCTCGATCGTCTCACGCATATCGCGCCGCTCCAATTCAGGAGTGGACTGACGTGCGAACTTCAGCAGGTCGGTGACAATCGTGCTGGCCTTCGATGCGCTCTCTCGAATCGTCTTCAGTTGATCCTGCATCGAAGGATCGATTGAGAACTCTTCGCTGAGCTCCTCTGCCAGTCCCTTGATGACCGCCAGCGGATTCTTGACATCGTGCACGATGCCAGCTGTTAGCTGACCCACCGAGGCCAGTTTCTCCGACTGGATGAGCTGTGCCTGGGCGGTCTGTAGCCGTGCGTTGATCTCGGCTAGTTCCTTATTTCGGTCTAACGTCTCGTCGTACAGGCGCGCGGCCTCGGCCGTTCGATCGCGCAGCCTGACGGTCATAATGTCAAATGCCCCAGCCAGCTCGCCAATCTCGTCCGCGCCTCGCAGGCCGGTGTCTTGATTCAAGTCGCCGGCCGCAACGGCCTGAGAGACGGAACGCAGTCGAAGGATGGGCTTGGCAATACTTTGAGCCAGCAGGTATCCAACGACGATGGTTGCGATAGTGCCGGCCGAGAATATGAGACTGAAGGTGGTACGGCTGGTGGCCATCGCGGTGACGATGAAACTACTGGGCAGTGCAACGCCGAGAATTCCGGTGTTGTCCTGGCGAATCACCAGCGGCGCGTAGGTCGACTTATAGTCTCGGCCATATAGATCGAAGTCGAGCGTCACGGATGGGTTCGTCTCGTTAAGCAGTCCCGGGTTGATTTCTATTGGACCAAATCCAGCATCAGGCTCAACGAAGGTGGTCGAGACCAGTGAGCCGTCGTTGTCGAGCAGGATGACATCCGCCAACGATTGATTCTTGATTTCAGACAACAATGTGTCGAGGCTGGTACCGGCTAGCAGCACACCCAGGAGGTCACCGTCTGCGTCGCGGACCGGCGCGCTGGTGAACAGGTAGGGTCCGAATGAGGTGACCAGCAGGCCGGCATACTTATCCCCGATGCCATCCTGATCGTTTTTCAATATGTCAGAAACGATGTTGAACTGGGAGAAGTCGCCTCCCTCAGAGGTGATGTACTCGCCCGAGGAAGGGTGTCGCGCGAGCGTGATGATCTCGGTGCCCGTCAAGTCAACGACCGTTGTGGCCTGGATTCCACTGTTGAGGGCGATTGGGAAGAGCAGATCCTGGAGAGCTTGAGGATCGCGGGCAACCAACGCCTCCGGTACGCCTTCTGTGAAAGCCATCAAGCGCAGATCCTCCAAATGGGTTCTCTCCCGGCGTACGATCCCATCACCCGCCACCCGGCTCGCCTCTAGCAGCTGATTGACAAATCGTTCGGACAAAGAGGAGGTCACCAGTCGCGTGATCACATAGACGCCGACCATTGCGATCAGCAGAGTCAGGATGACATACGGGATGATCAGCTTGGCTCGAAGGCTTGCGAAAATGCCGATCAGCCTGTTGAGGGTCGGGACCTGTTCCTTCCCAAGATTCTGGGTGTCTCCCGAACTCCGTTCGAATGCCGAGCTGGTCATATCCATGTCTCTACCCCACGCGACCTGACTTTGAAGTCCTTGAACTCAACATCAACTTCCCTCGAGTACCTAGGCCGGCTCGTCTTCTAGAATCTGCGTCATGACCTGCTGCCCGCCGGCGCGCTTGGCTCGGTAGAGCGCATCATCTACCGCACGCAGAAAATCCTTAGCGGAAGCGTGCTCTTCGCTCAGCTGCGCGACACCGCCGCTGACCGAGAACATGTCGTCATGCTCCTTGGTTGGTTTGATCTTGTTGCAGATCCGCTCAGCGATCTTTACTCCCAACTCGAGCTCGACTTCTGGCAAGAGAACCACAAACTCATCGCCACCAAATCGGGCCGGCATGTCCACGCGACGGGTCTGGCTGCGAATCACATCCCCAACCATCTTGAGCGCTGCATCACCCGCCGTATGTCCATAGGTGTCGTTGATGGCTTTGAGGCCATCCATATCAATCATGATTACCGAGAGCGGCCGCTTGTAGCGACGCGCTCGCTCAAATTCGTTGGCCAGGGCTTCATCCAGCTTGTGTCGATTGAATAAACCCGTAAGAGCATCGGTTACCGCTAATCGCTGCACTTCCCTAAACAGCCGATCGTTCTCCCGAATCAGATGGGCGTGCTCGAGAGCGCGGGCGACCGTGATCTCGAAGTCGGCCAAGGACTCCAAAGGTTTCGTCAAGTAGTCGTAGACGCCTGAGCGCAAGGCTTCGATGGCAGTTTCAACGGTTGCGCTGGCAGTCAGGATGATGGCGTGGATTTCAGGGTCCTTTTCCTGAGCCTTCTGGATCACTTCCAAACCTGTATGACCGGGCATGTAGAGATCGGAGACAATCAAGTCGAAGATTTCCCCTTCCAGGGCTTCCATCGCTTCATTTCCATCCTCAACTTCCAGGACCGAGAGGCCCATCTTTTCCGCGCGCCGGACGAGCAGCTCGCGGAATTGCGGGTCGTCATCGGCAACGAGCACGCGTCCTGAAAGTTGGCAGATTTCGTTTTTTCCGTTTGACCGCATAAGCTATCAGAACCTCGGTAAATCCTCTCTCATTCCACGGTTCAAAAGCGCAACTGGAGGGATTCTCGGCTGGTCCCAGATCTCACGCGTCATCTTACAGTACGGGGTCTGAGCGACGACCTTTCAGTCGCCATACAGGTTAGGGGGGAGTTGTAAGACCTTTGTCTGGACCAGAGTGGCCGAACTTATGTGCTAGGAGTGGACTGCTGTGGGCGGCGGAATCCGAGCCATGAAATGCGCTCATACACGCTCTGCAGGGGTATTCGCCTGGGGGAAGTCTCGAACTCGACTCCAACAGCCTGCGACGAGCGTTGGAAAGGGATCGTCCGCAGCTCAGTTTCAGGGACCGGAACGTTGAGTCCAGACCCAGAGTTGCTCGCCATCCGTGACCAACTCGATCCAGCCACGATCCTCCGTGGCGAGGATGGAGACTCGAGCGGTGTTGTAAGGAAGTGGATTCGACCCGGCAATGACGGCAACCGTGACCTCCAGATCTTGTAGCAGGCCAACCGATGAAGCGCCCGAAAGAATGATGCCGGAGAGCGCAGACCGGATGGGAGCCCGAGAGGATCGGGTCCCCGGCAGAAGCGCGATCCGGGCCCAGCCCGAGGTCAATAAGAAAGTGAGGTTGCCTTGCTCATCGTCAATCAGCTCCAGGCGAGCTCCATCCCCGAGATCGAGAGCCATGCCCCGCTGGGCGCGAATCAAGTCGGCTCCTCCCGCTTGCAGAGCTTGGATCAGGCCAGCCGGCGCGCGGTCCAGCCCCTCAGCAGGCAGCATCAACGCGCCAATCTCGAGCCCCGCAGGAACACCGGCCAGGCTAGAGATCTCGCGATCGGGTAGGACCAGCCAATCGAGGCGCCGATGGAATAGGGGCAGTCTTCTCCCGAGCGAATTCGATAGAGCCGTCGCAGAGTCGCCCCCGCCGATCAGGATAAACCGGCCCTGAGCAGTCTCGATGAGCGTGCCACCCGATTCGAAGGTGGTCACATGAAGGCGACCATCCGGACGGTCGGCGACAGCCTTCCAGGTGAGGACCGCCACGACCACCAATGCGACCACGATTGCCAGGAGGGAGGGAGCGGGCAGCCTTGGTCGGCGTTCGCGCGGCAGAATGGTCCAGATTGTGGCACCAAACAGTAGGACATACATCGCAATCAACGCGAGGAAGCTGACCGGACCCAGGTCGATAGCCGCCGATGGAACTTTGGCAAGCAGATCGACCACTCGAATAGTGAACGCGGGAAATGGCCAGGCCAGCCATGCAATCAGCTGTCCGAGCGGAAGCCAAATCATTCCTGCCAGCATGGCCATTCCGCCAAGAATCATGAGCGGTGGTTGCGCGGGAAGAACAATCGGGTTGGCAATAAAGGATATGAGTGAAAGTCTCTGGAAGTGATAGGCCGTGAGCGGCAAAGTTGTGATCTGGGCCGCGAAGGTGAACAGGATGAACTCTCCAACCGGTCCGGAGAGGCGCTTGGCTTGCTCGGTCTGTATCCAGCGGGAAGTAAACCTGACGAACCGCTCTTTGATCGGCTCGGCATAGAGAACGAGACCGAGCGTGGCCGCGAATGAGAGCTGGAATCCAACATCCCAGAGGACGTAGGGGCTCGCCAACGTCATCACGATCGAAGCGGCAGCCAGCGAGGCCAAGGCCAACGTCGCGCGGCCGAGGAAACGCGCGAAGAGAGCCAGACCACCCATGATCGCCGCCCTCACCACCGCCGCGTCGGCCCCAACCAAAATCGTGTACAGCGCGATGGTGATCGCCGCGGCTATCGCGCCTCTTCGCATCCCCAATGTTCGACCCGCTAGGGAGATGACAATCGCCGCCAAGATGGTGATGTTGAATCCAGAAATGGCGATGATATGAGTTGTGCTCGTGTCATTGAAGGCATCGCGCACCTCGGAACTGATGCCGCTCTCAATGCCGAGCAGAATTCCGGCAAGGAGGGAGGCTTCGGGATCCGGGAAGATCGAATACAAAGTTTCCAGCGCGCGTTGCCGTATGCTGAAGAGAGTTTGGACGACCGGATTTCCCTCTCGAGTGGCCAGGGTTGTCACCCAGGCATTGGACATCAGACTGAAGATGTCCTGACGAGCGAGATAGTCCCGATAGGAGAAGTCCTGAAATTCAGGCGGAGTCTCGAGAATCCCCAGGGCCTCCACGCGGTCGCCATAGGAGAATGAACCGAAGCGATCAGCGCGGACAAGCACGTTACCCGTGATTTCTTGCGGCACATCCGAATCCAAGTAGCGGATGCTGTCACTGGCAACGCGCAGGCCAATGTATTCGTCCCTGACGTCCGGAAAATCGGTGACCAGACCGGTCAGGGTCATGATTTGGAACGTGTCATTGTGAGCGGAAATGTGCGAGGAGTCGAACTCGGGGGCGGCGACAGCCAGACGCCAGGCACCCAGGAAGAGCACGGCAACACCCACGCCGAGCCACCGCAGAAGGTTCTCGCCGACAACCGCCAGGAGCAGACCCAGGCCGCTCGCGATCAACAAAGAGCCGGCTGGCAAATTCAGAAATCGCCCCATGGCGATCCCGGCCACCCATATCGTGCCGACCCAGAACAGCCTCAGCTGGAAATCTCCGCCACTATTCGAATCCCCTCAGGAAATCGCGGTAGGCAAATGATCGCCGTATCGATTGTCTAGGAATCGAACTCCGGCAGCGAGTGCCTCCGCGAGGGAGGATCCATTCGTGCATCTGAACGACGCCGGTCGGCCCAGAGGATCTTCAGGACCCCGAGAGGGGTAGCAGGGGAACTTCCATTATAGTCCCGGACCTCAGGGTGAAGCTGGATCCCGATACCTCGAGTCCGAGGCCTGCTTCCTGTGCTAGACTTCACCCGTAGATCCCCCCGAACTCGAATCACTGCAATCGCACTTCGAATGTGACGTTCAGGAGTCCATAAGAATCAAGAGCGGGCGATCTATGACGCGTGGCAGGACGCTAGAGAAGTAGATGCAACAGTATCTGGATCTAATGCGCTACGTGCTCGAAAGCGGGGTTGAGAAGAACGACCGGACTGGCACTGGGACGCTCTCGACATTCGGGTACCAAATGCGCTTCAACCTGGCGGACGGATTCCCGCTGCTCACAACCAAGAAGCTGCATCTGAAATCCATCGTCTACGAACTGCTTTGGATGCTGAATGGAGACACGAACGTCCGGTACCTGAATGAGAACGGTGTGACGATCTGGGATGAGTGGGCCGACGCCGCGGGCGAACTGGGCCCGGTCTATGGGGCGCAGTGGCGCTCCTGGGTTGGCCCCGATGGAGACACGACGGATCAGATCTCGTGGGTGGTGGAGGAGATCAAGCGCAATCCCGATTCGCGACGTCTAGTGGTTAGCGCCTGGAATCCGGCTCAGGTAGATCAGATGACCCTACCCCCGTGCCACGCAATGTTCCAGTTTTATGTGCGCGACGGCCGGCTTTCCTGCCAGCTCTACCAACGTTCGGGCGACCTCTTCCTGGGCGTTCCTTTCAATATCGCCTCCTATGCGCTGCTCACGCAGATGATGGCGCAGGTCACGCAGTTGGAGCCGGGAGAATTCATCCACACGCTCGGAGACGCCCATCTATATAGGAATCATCTGGATCAGGCGAGGTTGCAGCTCCAGCGTGAACCCCATCCGCTGCCCCGCCTGGAGCTCAATCGCGACGTCCACTCTATCCTCGAGTTTGATTACCGCGACTTCTCCTTGACAGGCTACGAACCACACCCCCACATCAAAGCCGCAATTTCCGTGTGATTATCTCGATTATCGCAGCCATGGCGGAAGGTGACCGAGGCATCGGCCTGCGCGGGGATCTGCCCTGGCGCCTGCCGGCGGATATGGCTCGGTTCCGCGAGTTCACCATGGGGCACACGGTGATTATGGGGCGCGCCACTTGGGAGCCGATTGCTGAGCGGGGTCTGCCGGGACGGCGAGTGATCGTTCTGAGTCGGGCCGGAGTGTTGGAATCGGCCGATGCTGTTGCAAGCTCCCTGTCCTCGGCCGTGCAAATCGCAGCTCAAGACGGGAGGGAGACCGAGACATTCATCGCCGGGGGAGCGCAGATCTACCAGGAAGCGCTCGAAAGCGCGCTTGTGGATCGTATGTACCTTACGATTGTTCATGGGCAAGTGGAGGCGGATAGCTTCTTTCCAGCGTACGAGGCGACGGAGTGGACGACGGTCAAGCGCGATGTGCGGGCGGCCGACGAGCGAAATCGCTATCGCATGACATTCTGCCTTTTGGAGCGGACTTGAAACCGATCAGGAAATCCGTACCACAAAAATCACGCAACGCCTCAGGTACTATTTTTTAAGGGGCGCAAGACATGAATAAACTTCAATTATAACGCAAGGCCCTCAGCGCCCGGTGGAATGAGAAGATGGCAGTGCCAGGAGGCTCTAGGTCCGACCGAATGATTGAAGCTAGGCATGAAATCGCTCAGATTCGGGAGATTACCCGCTAAGTAGGTCGCTTCGGGGGCATCATGCGCTTGCTGTTTGTGGCTGAACGAACCACGCATGAGGGCACCGAAACCATTGCCATGTCCAGCGAGTTCGAGTGGCAGAAGGATGAGAAGATCCCAGAAGAAGTGCTGGAACAGGCGACTCGAAACCTGCACAATTTGGTATTGCAATCCCTCTTGTCGGACGGATGGGAACCCATCGGCACGGACGAGAAAGGTCGCGTAATGGCGTTTCGCCGGAGGCTCGATGCGGAGGAGCCGACCGAGCCGACCGATCCGAGCGAGCCGGACACCAATCTCTTATGGGGCATCACCGCCCCGTGGCGCCGTAAGCAAAAGACACCCACTTCTTGATCCCTCGAGCCTCGGCTCGAGTAAAACCCCCGTTTCCTTCAATCTAAACTGCCGACCCCACAATCTGCTTAAGCGAGTTAGGAGCGCGAGAGTGAGCCATGCCCGAATTCGATGGACTCCAAAACGGTCCGGTGTGCCTGCATTTCCTCCTCCAGGCAGAGCAGATATCGCGTGGCCATCGGAATCGCCTGGCGTTTCAAGGACTTCTTCTTCTCTGGTTGCACCCATAGCTGCTGCGTCCAGGCTTCGGCCAGTTCGTCGGGATCGGGTGAGGTCGGCCCATCAAGATAGCGGGCCAGGATCGGCGCTGCTCGGCCTCGCAAGAAGTGATCGTCGAAGAGCGCTGCCGACCATTCCGGATGGTCGCGATCGAATCGTCGATTTGCCCTCAGTACTGCCGCCTTGAAGCCCCATCTCGGAGAAAACCCACTAACCGCTGCTCGTACTCGACCAAACATTTCTCACCTCCACTGGATCCAGTTGATCCGTACAAGCAAGATATCGGTGAGGCGTGTACTCATCGTCAGCGCAGCATTGACTGACCGTTTACCGGGCGCCCATCCAGAAGAAACTTCCTGAAGGGGTCACATGTGCCCGCCTGCTTGTACTCGATAGAGTGTCCTGGCTCAGGCCAGGGCGGCGCAAGCACAGGCAGTCCAGGGTGGCCCCCCGGACTGCTAGGGCAGGCAAGCGCAGGCAGGTAGGGAGTAGCTTAAGGTAAGTCCTAACATGCGCGGAAATCCATTCTACGCCCACAAACAAAAAGGGCCCGCATCGCGGGCCGAGTCAGCCAGGCATAGAGCTGCTAGCTAAAGATCGGATCTTCCCAGCGTTCGCTGGCGATCCGAGTTGGAATGAGGAAGGTTTCTGCAAATCCGCGAATGTCCCTGCCCTGTCGGCGATAGGATGCGATGAGGGGATCTGGCGCAAGGAGCACGCGTGCAAAGTAGTCCTGGGAATCCTCGAGATGGCCTAGGAGCAGTTCTGGAAGGCCCATCTCACGTCCGTGGCGGCTGCCTCCGAGCGCAATCAGAATCTCGCGTGCGATGGCGTACCTGCGCTCGTCGATGGGCAGCTCCCAAGGTCGCGTGGTACGACCATTCTTGTAGATCGGACGTTCATAAATTGGGCTCCAGTTTCCGTTGGGAGTACGGACTTTGGTGAACAAGTTGGTATAGACCGCGGGGGGGTGCTTGAGCAGATTCTCCACCCAGATCGGAGGATAGATTGCGGCGAGATGGTCAACCAGGCCGAGCGCAAAATTCCGCAGCAGCCAGTAACGTTCCTCTCGCGTGGCTTGAATCATGATCGATGGTTCTCCACACCCTCTATCCTCGATCCCGGCTTGCGTTTCAGTATAGGTGGAGCAAGCGTTCCAGACGCTTACAAGCGGCTTACAGGCGGATTTCTTGAGCTGAATTGGTAATTCCACGAGTCGGAATCGCATCGGCGATCTAGACCCAATCTGTGTTCGAGTGCGTTGAAGCAGGCATTCGCGGCGCGATAAGGGGACGCAAACGATCATTCCCGAATAAGGCCAAGCTGAACCTGAATCCAGAGAGTTGACATCCAGAAAAGAATCCTGTACGATATGATATGTCATCCTAGGATGACATATAAGTTATAATGTTAGGAATGGAGTAGTTTGTCTTCTCAACCAAGCATTGATCGGGGCTCGCACGTTCCGTACTACCTGCAGTTGAAGGAAGCACTCACGGAGGGCATCCAGCAGGGAGACTGGGGACCTGGAGACCTGATTCCCAGCGAGTCGGAGCTAGGCAAATCATTCGGTGTGAGCAGGACGGTAGTGCGACAGGCGCTAAATGAGATGACTTATGAGGGCTTGGTGGTGCGACAGAAGGGGAAGGGCACCTTCGTGACGCAGCCAAAGATCAGCAGCCGAAGCTTGGTCCAGTCGCTGGAGGGCTTTTACGGCGATATGGCGGAGCGCGGCGTGCCCGTGATGACTCAAGTGCTGGAGCAGGCTCTGGAGCCGGCCGATCCCGATGTCGCAGAGAACCTCGAGCTAGAGGCGATGGCTCCGGTTGTGAAGCTGGTCCGTCTGCGCTTTGTTGAAGAGGAACCCATCGTGCTGGTCGAATCCCACCTCCCATACGAGATGTGCCGCGAGGTGATCAAGGCCGACCTCGAGCAGGGATCGCTGTATGCGTTCCTGGAAGAGGAGTGTGGCCTTACCATCGGGCGCGGCTGGAGGAGGATCGAGGCCGTCGCAGCGGATGAGGAAGCAGCTGCACGCCTGGCTGTGGAGTTCGGCTCACCGCTCATTCGCTTGAAAAGCGTCAGCTATACGCCGGAAGGGACTCCGCTTGAATATTTCGACGCCCTGTTTAGGGGCGATCGATCGAGATTTGAGGTCGAAATCGTAGATATCGCCGGTCACGGGGAGCGGAAGCGTGCGTGAGGACGAAGTACGCCGAATGGTTCGCCGAGTGGTCTACCGCACCCTGGGCCGATCCCCACATTCGACCGGTACCCAGGCAAGGAACCTGGTAACCGAATCGGAAGTGGCGGCAATTAAGCGGGATGGAACACTCAATGTTCCCACCGGTGCGCTGGTCACTCCGTTGGCTAGGCAGGTAGCAATGGAGCGCAATGTCAGTTTGCGGACGCGTAATCCGCGGATTCCTGGAGGGGGCTCGCGGATACGGAATTGGAGTGCTCCTGCGAAGCAAAAAAACATTGCCATCGGTGCGGATCACGGGGGTTACGAGTTGAAGGAGATCTTGAAGCGGTGCCTTTCGGAGTGGGGATACGTGGCAGTGGACTGCGGGACCGACAGTTCCGAATCCGTGGACTATCCGGATTATGCCTTTGCTGTGGCTCAGATGGTGGCCAATGGGAGCGCCTGGCGGGGGGTGATGATCGATGGGGCCGGCATCGGCTCCTGCATGGCGGCAAACAAGGTGCCTGGAGTGCGGGCCAGCATGTGCTACGACCAGGCCACCGCGACTAACAGTCGCGAACACAACAACGCAAACCTGCTGACCCTGGGCGCCGGTTTGATCGGCACTGGGCTGGCCAGATCCATCCTGAAAACGTGGCTAGAGACACCCTTTGCCGGCGGACGCCATGCCAAGCGAGTAGACAAGATCTTGGATATCGAACGGCGGTACCTGCGCAGCGCAGGACCCGTTCGAGGATGAGAGGGAAACCAATCATACGATGGTAGCGATAGATGAAGCAACTGTGGAGCAAGTGATCGAAGGCATCACGCGCCAGGTATTGATCCTGGTTCAGGAAAGCTCTAACGGACACGGCGGAAACGGGAGCGGGCGAAAGCTGTCTTCCGGCAATTTCGCGGAGAGCATGCAGTCTGTTGTCGCCGCAGGCGCCGATCGCGTTGCGAGTACGCTCGGGGTCGCACCCACCGACGGCAGCGTGGCGCACCTGATCGATCACACATTGCTCAAGCCGGATGCCACGCAGGACGAGGTCGCACAGCTTGCCTACGAGGCGCGCAAATACCAGTTTGCCTCGGTCTGTATCAACCCCAGCTACGTGAAGCTTTCTGCGCAGCTGCTCAAGGGCAGCGGGGTAGACGTCTGCACGGTGGTCGGATTCCCGCTGGGAGCAACCCCTACCGACGTGAAGGTCTTTGAAGCGCAGCAGGCGATCCGCGAAGGCGCCACGGAGATCGATATGGTGATCAATGTGGGCGCGGTTAAATCCAAGGACTACGAGCTGGTTGAGCGGGATATCGCCTCGGTTGCCCGCGCGTGCCACGCCGGCAACGCCATCCTGAAGGTGATCATCGAGGCCGCTTTGCTGACCGACGAAGAGAAGGTAGTTGCAAGCCAGCTATCCAAGATCGCTGGGGCAGATTTCGTCAAGACCTCTACCGGGTTTGGCCCCGGTGGCGCTACTCCAGAAGACGTTGCCCTGATGCGGCGCGTGGTTGGGCCGGATATCGGCGTCAAGGCTGCGGGCGGGATCAAGACCGCCGAGGACGCCCGCCGCATGATCGAGGCAGGAGCCACGCGGATCGGCGCCAGCGCAAGCGTAAAGATCGTCGGTGGAACCACTGGGCTTCGCCAAGGACAAGCGGATGGAAAGGAGCAACCCTATGGCAGTTGACCTGCGAACCTACGTATTT
>JBGMQN010000064.1:21622-27340 GCA_048054495.1 Anaerolineales bacterium | reverse complement strand
CAAGCGGATGGAAAGGAGCAACCCTATGGCAGTTGACCTGCGAACCTACGTATTTCTCGACAACCTGCAACTTCAACATGCGGGATTCCTGGGGACAGTGGCACGTGGCTTCCTTCCGCTTCCCGGCGACACGTCTCTCTGGGTTGAGATTTCACCCGGTATTGAGATCAACCGCATAACCGATATTGCCCTGAAATCCACAAAGGTTCGGCCGGGGATGCAGATCGTTGAGAGACTTTACGGCATGCTGGAGGTGCACCACAGTGACCAGGCCGAAGTGCGCGCCGCCGGGGAGGCGATCCTCGAGGCTCTCGAGGTAAAGGAATCGGATCGGCTCAAACCGCGCGTAGTTTCCAGCCAGATCATTCGACATGTGGATGCGCATCAGGTGCAGCTGATCAACCGGCTCAGGCACGGCCACATGCTGCTGGCCGGCCAGACATTGTACGTGCTGGAAGTCCAGCCGGCCGCTTACGCAGCTCTGGCGGCGAACGAGGCCGAAAAGGCGGCCGACATCAACATCCTGGAAGTCACAGCCTTCGGAAGTTTCGGAAGGCTGTATCTAGGAGGTGAAGAACAAGACATCATGGCCGGCTACGGCGCGGCAGTTGCGGCCATCGAAGGGGTTACCGGCAGAGAGGCCGGCGAGCAAAGCCGCGCATAACTATCCGAGCAGACGTTTGAAGGAGGCTCCAATGGCAGAGCAATCAATGAGCGGCGAAGCACTAGGAATGATCGAGACCAAGAGCTACCCGGCGATGGTCGAAGCCGCGGACGCCATGGTCAAAGCCGCCAAGGTCGAGCTGGTGACGTTCGAATCGACCGGTGGAGGCCAGGTCACGGCCGTAGTACGCGGCGACGTAGCCGCTGTCAAGGCGGCAGTCGAGGCCGGCGCACGC
This sequence comes from Anaerolineales bacterium, assembly GCA_048054495.1. Classification (GTDB taxonomy): domain Bacteria; phylum Chloroflexota; class Anaerolineae; order Anaerolineales; family E44-bin32; genus JADFRG01. The sequence continues at coordinate 26,441 of JBGMQN010000064.1, read as the reverse complement.
GGTGCGGAGAAGGTCGGTGAAGTGATCGCTATCCATGTAATCCCGCGCCCGCACGCCAACGTCGACAGCACGCTCCCACTGGGTCGCCAGCCCGGCGAGCAGGCCAAAGCGGCCTAACTGAGCTCATTACTGGGACGGGATCTTCGACAGGTCGGCGTCACCGAATGCGGGCCTCGGGCGCAAGCGAGTCTGCCCGACGGTGCAGCTGGCGGTGTCTGGCCAAGCCCTATGCCGACCGCGCGTAGGATCCCGTCCCAATGGAACGGAGTTCATTATGTACCTAGGTAAAGTAGTCGGCACTCTGGTTGCCACGCGTAAAGAGCCCTCGCTCGACGGCCTAAAGTTCCTGGTGCTGAAGCAGCTGGATTCCGAAGGCGAGGAAACCGGCGCCTACCGCGTCGCAGCCGATGCGGTAGGCGCGGGGCTGGGTGAGGTGGTGCTGTACGCCACCGGCAGCGCCGCCAGGCAGACCGTGCTTACTCACGAGCGTCCGTGCGATGGAGTGATCATGGCCATCGTCGACCAACTCGAGGTCGGGGGCGAACTCACTTACAACAAGGCGGAGGTCGGCTGATGCTAGAAAGCGCACAGATCGACGCCATTGTAGAGCAAGTCATGTCGGAATTGCGTCAGGGAGAGCGGGTGCGCCACGGGCCCACGCCAGTGCGAGTTACAACCCTCGATCCCCCTGAGCCTGCCGGATCACTGCAGTATGGGGACAATCTCTTCCCAGACGTCGACAGCGCAGTCGCAGCAGCACAGCGTGCCTTCGAGGCCCTGCAGGCACTGCCGCTGGAAGTACGCGAGAGCATGATCTCGCAGATTCGGCGTCTCTCCAGAGAAAACGCCCAGATCCTGGCCTACGAGGCCTGGAAAGAAACCGGCATGGGGCGCTACGAGGACAAGATCCAAAAGAATCTACTGAATGCAAACAAGACCCCTGGGACTGAGTTCCTCACGCCCAGCTCCTGGTCCGGGGATCGCGGCCTGACGTTAGTTGAGTGGGCACCGTTCGGAGTGATCGGCGCCATCACGCCCAGCACCAACCCCACTTCGACCCCCATTTGCAACACGATCGCCATGGTAGCAGCCGGGAACGCCATCGTCTTCAATGCACACCCAGGATCCAAAGGCGCCTCCAACCACACGGCTCAAATCATGAACGAAGCGATCGTGGAGGGTGGCGGACCCCCGAACCTGGTATGCGCAGTTGCAGAGCCCACGATCGAGACCGCGACGGAGCTGATGCACCACAAAGGGGTCCGCATCCTGACCGTAACGGGTGGCATCGGTGTGGTGCGGGCGGCGATGGCCAGCGGCAAGCGCGCGATCGCGGCCGGCCCCGGCAATCCACCAGTGCTCGTAGACGAGACCGCGGACCTGGAGCAGGCAGGGCGCGATGTGGTCTTCGGCGCCTCTTTCGACAACAACATCATCTGCACCGATGAGAAAACCCTCATCGCGGTCGACTCGATCGCGGATGAGCTCAAGCAGGTGATGGGTCGCTATGGAGCCTATGAAGTCGATGGCGGCCTGCTCGATCGCCTGATGAAGGTGATCTATGAGAAAGTTCCACCTCCGGGCAAACACGGCATAATGAACAAGGCCTTTATCGGCAAGAACGCCAACGTGATCCTGCGCGAGATCGGGATCGAAGCGGGGGACGAGATTCGCCTCATCCTGGCGGATGTCCCGAACGATCACCCATTGGTGTGGTCGGAGCAGATGATGCCTGTGTTTCCCCTGACTCGAGTACGAAATGCTCAGGACGGCATACGTCTCGCCGTGGATTCCGAGTACGGCTTCCGGCACACGGCAGTGATCCACTCGAAGAATATCGACCACATGAGTGAAATGGCGCGTGCCATGAACTGCAGCATCTTCGTTAAGAATGGACCTTCCCTGGCTGGATTGGGCCACGGGGGCGAAGGATTTACCTCTTTCACGATCGCCAGTCCCACGGGTGAGGGCCTGACAAACCCGCGCAGCTTCAGCCGATTGCGACGCTGCACCCTGGTAGATGCATTCCGAATCGTGTGATGTTTGATCCGGCGCTGAGCCTAATCGAATTCAGTAGCATCGCGGCCGGGATTCAAGCCGCCGATGCGATGGTCAAGCGCGCGCCCATCGATGTGATCCAGGCAGGAACGGTTCAACCGGGAAAGTATCTGGTATTGGTCGGGGGTCTGACGGCGGATGTAGAAGAATCGCTGGCCGCGGGCCGGGAGGTGGGAGGCGAGGCGATCCTGGATATCGTCTATCTTCCACAGGTACATCCCGGGGTCGCAGAAGCGATGCGCGGGAGTCGTTCGCCCGAGCCGGCGGACGCACTGGGAGTGCTGGAGACGACCTCCGTTGCGGCCGCCATCCGCGCGGCAGATGCGGGCCTCAAAGGTGCAGAAGTACGCCTGGTCGAGATCCGGCTTGCAGACGGCCTGGGCGGTAAGGGAATTGTGCTGTTTTCAGGCGTGGTGGCGGATGTCGAGATCGCAGTAGCCCTGGGGGTGGCCGTTCTGGAACGCCCCGCTCAGCTATTGCGTCAGGTGGTAATCCCGCAGCTGCATAGCGAGATGTGGGACAACCTCTCGCAAGCCACCCGCTTCAGTGATCGGGTCACCGCATGAAATTGGCAAGGGTGCTGGGAACCGTGGTCGCCACACAGAAATACCGGGATCTGGAGGGCCTCAAATTCCTGGTGGTCCAGCCGCTGGACGAGGAGCTGCAGCCCAGCGGGGTGGCTGAGGTCGCGGCGGATGCCACGGCTCAGGCCGCGCCGGGAGAACTGGTGTTCATGGTCGCCAGCCGTGAAGCAGCGCAGGCTCTTCCCGAAACCTTTGTGCCGGTAGATCTGGCGATTACGGGCATCGTCGATGAGGTCTATGTTCCCGAAGGTGGACATCGAGCATCGGGAACCGCAATATGGCGCCTCCCGCAGGAGACCGGGGAATAACGCATGTATATCGGCAAGGTGATAGGCACTGTGGTCGCCACGATCAAGATTTCCCACCTAAAGGGCCGCAAGCTGCTCATGGTCGATCAGCTCGACCTCCAGGGGCAGGAAACCGGCGACTACGATATTGCGGTGGATGTGGCGCAGGCTGGGATCGGCGACACGGTGCTGGTTATCGACGAGGGCAACGGGGCGCGGCAGATATTGGGGCTGGATCCAGGGGCCATTCGCGCAGTTATCGTTGGAGTGGTCGACGAGGTGACGCTGCTGAACGCTTGAGGCTGGGAATACTCTCAACAAGAGGTGCGATCGGAGCCGGAGCCAGGGTGGCTCCTTTTAGTCTGGGAGGGTGGAGGACTAGTTTGACGAATGAGAATCCCTGAGCTCAGGTGGCTGCAGAGACTGCGCGGCCTATTTGGCGCTTAGGGGGCCTAGCCCTGGGTGACTAGGCCTGCGCAGTCCGACGAGCCAGATCTACAAGCTCGGGCTTCAAGCTAGCTCCACCGACCAGCGCGCCATCTACTTCAGGCATGACCATGAAATCTGCAATGTTGTCGGCGGTCACGCTGCCGCCGTACTGCACGCGTATTTGCTGCGCGACTTCCTCGCCATAAATCCTGGCCAAGGCTCCTCGGACGGATAGCCCAATAACGCGATTTGCATCGGCCGGCGTAGCGGCTTCGCCAGTGCCGATGGCCCAAATCGGCTCGTATGCGATTACGCATGAGGCGGCAAGGCTGGCCTCTACATCCTGAAAGGCTGCCTTGATCTGGCCGGAAACGAAGGCGTCCGTCTGGCCGGCGCGGTTCTGCTCGAGGTTTTCTCCCAGGCAAAGGATCGGCGTGAGCCCATGCGCGAGGGCTGCTCGCAGTTTTCGATTGATGGCCTCGTCGCTCTCCTGACTGCCTCCTGTCGCCCGGCGCTCCGAATGTCCCAAGATGACATATTGACAGATACCGGCCAGCATAAGAGGAGAGATCTCACCCGTCTCGGCTCCCTGATCCTCCCAGTGCGCGTTTTGTGCACCCAATGCAATGCGGGTCGGGGCAAGCAGCTCGGCGAATTGGTGAAGAACCGTAAATGGTGGGCAGATGACCAGATCGACACCACTGATTTCGTTCAGCCCGGTTCGAATTTTTCGGAAGAAGGCCAGGGCCTCCTCCGATCGGCCCAGATTCATCTTCCAGTTCGCAGCCAGGATCGGTCGACGGGCCATCTAGCTAATCAGCGGTCTGGGAGAAATTACGCGCAAACGCAAAGTGCGGGATTCAATTGACGGCCGGCTGGGCTTGGCTGCTGGATCGAGGCATGGCCTCGTGTGGAAGCAACGCGATGGCATCCACCATCTTGCGATTGAAAAGCATCGCGGGAGAGCTGGCACGAATATCTGGAAAAAGGATGGCGATTAGCTCTGAGTTATAGAGGGGAATGAAGATCCGGTCCCCCTCGATCATAAAACTCGCGAAGTTGAACTTGCCAGGAGTCTCAACCTGCCCACGCAGCTCGTATCCGCCCAGCACCAGGTGCACCCAGTGGGGCACGGTTGTAGTGTACCCGCCGAGCGCTACACCGGAGGGCCCGACCTCGCCCCGATTGCTCAGCAACACGGTCACAATCTCGTCTTTGACGACCCATAGCGTAGGGTAGCGCGCGACCATGCGTCCCGGCTGATGCAGCCGATTGAGGTGTGCTCCCTCTAATGCGAGGTAGTTCGTGGTGGGGATATTGAGGTGACCGAATAGGCCGCTAACGCCTGGGTCGATCCGTCCTAGTATCCGGTGGCTAGTTGTATAGATCTCGACCGATATTGGGTTGGTCATGCTAGCTTCCGGTGGGCAGCGCAAACGTGATCTTGGCGCTGGCCGGTGT
>JBGMQN010000064.1:0-21522 GCA_048054495.1 Anaerolineales bacterium | reverse complement strand
GGTCATGCTAGCTTCCGGTGGGCAGCGCAAACGTGATCTTGGCGCTGGCCGGTGTTTGATCGTACCACAGTACACCGTCCATACTTTCCGCGATCAAACGTAGCTCGCCCAGCGAAAGCCCATAGCCCAAGTTGCCGGCAGAAGGGTCGGCAGTCGGCGCGGTAAGGGCCTTGACTGTCTCTGGCGACAGCCCGGTGCTCGAATCTGCTACAGTCACTGCCACCCACAGGCCGGCATCTAATCCCATCCCGGCAGGCAGCAAGACCCCGTCGCTTCCACCGTTTCCAGCCTCAAAGGACTGAATTTGCAGTATGACGCGCCCGGTCATCGTGCGCCGGATGGCGGCCGCCACCAGCGCATCGATCACCTGGTACACGCGCTCGCTTTCCCCGGGAAATAGCGGAACTGGAGCCTCGGATTCCACAGTCAGGCTCAGGCCCCTCCGGGCGGCTTGTAGCTGGTGATCTGCGGCGGCCCGCCGGATCAGGCGCGCGAGATCGACAAGCTGATCCGCTGCCTCCGGCTCCATGGTTGAGGTCGGTAGCGCGCGCAGCACCTTCAATTGATCCTGGAGCTTGAGAAGCTCAGGCCGGCTCCGCCCCAGCGCATTCTGGCCATTGATATAGGACTCCAGCGTTTCCATCGCTTCGTCCAGGCCTTCGGCCAGACTGGGGGACGCGAGGCTGATGGGTCCTGTTCCACCCATGCTAGCGCTTGCCTGCTGGACTAGCTCCGCACGGTCCAGCGCCACCCCGGCCCAATCGGCTAGAGTCATCAGTAAGGTCACATGATGCTCGTTGAAGGAGCGCAAGGCGAGTCGGTTGTACACACCCAGCACACCGACCACTTCCTTTCTCAAACGAATGGGTACTTTTACGACGGACTGCACCAGGAATCCCGTCTGCACCTTGACCGGCCCGCTATCCATTCGGGGTTTGCGTAGGATCGGCTGGCCGTTGCTAAACACCTGTCCCACCAGCATGTCATCCGCGCGGAGGCGTTGCAGTGTGGCCTGGCGCTCACCGGCTTGTTTGGTTGCCCGCAATACCACCTCATCCGTCTCGGCGTCTGCCAGGTAAATGCTGGCCTCTTCCGCATCCGTCACGTAAGCCGCCGCCTCTACCAGACGGGCCAGGATCTCGTCGAGATCATCCAGGCTGGCGACCACCCGTCCGATCTCGCTCAGCATGCGGATCTCATCCGCCCTCCGCCGAAGATCCTCCTGCAGACTCTCTACGCTGCGCGTTAGCTCCCCCGTGCCTCCCTCGCCTTTGCGGGCCTTCCCCAAGGCGTTGATCGCCTCATGCAGCTCATCCTCTCGATACGGCTTTAGCAGCACATCTCGAACGCCAAGTTGGAGAAAACCGCGCAGGCGCGAGGCCGGAAAATGGGCTGCTAGGACCAAGGCGGGAGCGTCATCGCCCATCTCCCGGCGGTTGCGCAGCCCGGCCATCGGATCGCCACGAATCTGTGTGACGTCAACCAATAAGACATCCGCTTCGGGTGCATCGTCGGTCGCGGGCCAAGCCTCAAAGCCCGCCGGTACCAAGATGCGATTCACCAATTGGGTGGCGTTGGTCTCCACGTCTGCAATTACGACCACGCGCAGGCGGATGCCCTCTTGAACTGCGGATGGCTCTTGTGAAATCATGTCATCCTTGGTCGGCAGCGGCCGCTAAATCGTAATGTGGGATCCAGCCCATGGAATCCATTGGCCAGTACACCAGAAAGGCCTTGCCGATGATGTCTTCGAGCGCCAGCGCGCCCCAATTCTGCGAGTCGGATGAGTTATTGCGGTTGTCGCCCAACACAAACACCTCATTCAGGCCCACGTCCCATTGATCATTGTAGGCTGGCGGCACCGCCAGATAGGGCTCGTTTTGGAGGTCTCCATTTATAAAAACCTGCCCATCCTGGACCTGCACGTGATCACCCGGTAAACCAATGATGCGCTTGATGAACCGGCGCTCCGGATTCAGAGGGAAATTGAAAACAATGATGTCTCCCCGCTGTGGGTCTTGCAGGGCATAGGCTAGTTTATTCACCACCACAAATTGCCCATCTTCCAGACTCGGCTCCATGCTGTCCCCTTCCACCCTTATCCGAGCCGTGAGCATATTGACTACGACGAACAGGATCACGGCGAACAGAATGGTTTGAAGGAGGGATCCCAGAAAACCCAACATCCGCCGAGCGATGCTCGGGGGTTTGGGTTCGGTAATCGCGGGCTGCGTGGGTTGATTGAAGGGGTGGTCGGTCACGGCTTGGATTATAAGACCCGCTATGGGGGCTGACAAGCGTACTCGGGTTGGGAGTGTATTTGGCGAAGCCGGGAGGTTATGAACGCTTCCTAAATGACAATCGTATGGGGGTTCCCTCGTAGCTATACTCCTCACGGATGCGGTTTTCCAAGAATCGAGCGTAGCTGAAATGCATGAGCTCGGGATCATTTACGTGGAAGAGGAAAGTCGGGGGATCGGTCCGCACCTGAGATGCGAAGTAAATGCGAAGTCGCTTGCCAGCCTTTGAGGGTGGCGCATGTGCCGCCTGGGCCTCAAGCAGGACTTCGTTGAGCCGGGAGGTTGGGATGCGCCGAAGACGTTCTTTCTGTATTTGCAGCGCCATTGGCAGCACCTGATCCACGCCGGCACCCTCCAACGCTGAGATAAAGTGAATCGGCACAAAGTTCAGGAACTTGAGCGCGGCCCGGACATTCTCCCCATACGCCTGCATGTCACGGATCTCATCGGGGACGATGTCCCATTTATTGACCAACAACAGGACACTCTTCAGCTTGTCCAGAATCATGCCCCCGATATGCGCGTCCTGGGCGGTAACCCCTTCGGTCCCGTCAATCAATAGCAGCGAGACGTCGGCCCGCCCTATGGCCTTCAGCGCCCGCATTGCAGAATACTTTTCGACGCCCGGTTTGATGCGCCCTCTCCGGCGAATGCCAGCCGTGTCGATCAATGTGATCGGCACATCCTCAAAAGTTAAGCGTGTATCGATCGCATCGCGCGTAGTTCCGGGATGCGGCGAGACGATCACTCGCTCTTCACCAAGCAGACGGTTTAAGAGGCTGGACTTTCCGACATTCGGGCGGCCAACGATCGCAATCTTGATGTCATCGTCTTCCGCCGCCGTCTCTGGTGGCCGGTCAATGAGCTCCGTCAATCGATCCAGCATATCTCCCGTGCCCCTGCCATGCAGGGCCGAGATCGGGATCGGATCGCTCAGTCCAAGCTCATAGAATTCCTGAACTCGGTCGCCTCGCGCAGCGCTATCGATCTTATTGACCACCAGAAGGATCGGAACCTGCTCGCGACGGAGAATGTCAGCGATCTCTTGATCGATTGGCGACACCCCACTTTTCCCATCGACCAGGAAAATGACGGCCTCCGCTTCTAAGATCGCTTGCTCTGCCTGGGCCCGAATCTGGGGGAGGTACTCCGCATCCAGGGTATCGTCCGCGAATGGATCGAAGCCGCCGGTGTCGACCAGGTCATAAGCCACCCCGTTCCATTCCGCCTCTGTCACAAGCCGATCGCGCGTGGTCCCGGGATGCTCATGCACAACCGCCAGGCGCTCACCCGCCAGACGATTGAACAAAGTGGACTTGCCCACGTTGGGCCGTCCCACCAGGGCGACAATCGGCTTAGCCATTCTGGGATCAGGGGGGCGGAGTTGGTGTCGGCGGAGGGTCCGCCGTGATTGTGATTTCGATCGTGGAAGGGAATACTCGCTCATGTTCCACGTCTGTCCGCGCGATGATCACGAGTGGGGGGATCTGATAAATACCGATATCTAGATCGAGCAGGTCCAAAATCACTCGCACGTCCTCAAGCTGGAGAGAGTTAAGGGTGGGAAGCGGACCGTTAAGGATAATATCAACTGCTTCAGGCGATAGCCGGGCGTACAGCGCGTCGGTCAACCCGCGCACCTCAACCATCCGATTGACGGTAATGGTCCCCTCAACGGGTGAGATGCTCACTTTCACCAGTACTCCCTGATCTTCGACTGGAGAGACCCCCTGCGGCAAGTCTAGCGAGAGTCGCCTCTCGAGATTGCCCGTTGCTCCGGTGAGATCGAAGGGCGAGGTGAGAACAAACCCTGGAAGGCCTTGCAGCGCGGTTGGATCGGAAGAGAAGACCGTTATGACTTCAGGGGTAACTGAAACATCGGTCAGCCGGTAGCCGGCTGCGGCGAGCTGCTCTTCACCTTCAAGGTTGGGAACCACCGAAACTAACCTGAATCTCTCGCGTGGCTCGATGGCGACGCGGACCTGCGCCATCTCTGGATCGAGTTCCACGCCTTCGACGATGTTGCCGTCGGCGTCGACAGCAGAGAGTGAGACCACCTGCTCAAAATCCTCCCGCCGCTCAAGCACGTTGACGGCTACTACCACCGAGACGACACGATCGACTTGTGAAAGCGGGCCCAGGATAACCGCGCGCTCGGGCGAGGAATCTACGAGGGTGGTGCGGAATCCGAGCTGAGGCTCTCCTACAGTTTTGATTTCAATGTCCAAGCTCGCAGTCGCCGCGCGCTCGAGAGTGAGCGAGATCGATTCCGGATTCCATCCAGAAACTTGCGCGGGTCGAACATCCAGACTGGTCTCAACGGCCAGCTCATGAGTGCCTTCTTCCAGACCCGCCAAATTTACCGCAAGGACGACGCTATCCGGTCCGATCTGTTCCCAGACAGACAGCGGAGCGCGTACCGTAACGCTTCCCGTTGAGGGAGGAGGGTCGCCGACGATCAGTAGGCTCTGGCGCAAGCCTGAGTAGTCTATCGGAATCGGACCCAGTTCGCGGGTCTCCGTGGGGTCGGCGTTGGTAACGGCTATGATCCACACCGCTAACGCCAGGATGAAGGCTAGCAGTAATGAGCCGAGATTCCTCCAGAGCCAACGCAGCATCTTCTAGCCCGCTAGTCTCCGGTGGCCTTGGCGCGACTGGTCCTCACCAACCAGCGGTTTAGCCAATTGGGAAGCCCGGCCAGCCGTCGCGGGCGGTAGAACGCAATGAGGATATTGCGCAGCCGGCTGCGATCCAGCCTGCGGATCATTCGTCCGTTGTGGGTGATTGAAATATTTCCCGTCTCCTCGGATATCACCACCGACACTGCATCACTGACCTCGCTGATGCCGAGTGCTGCGCGGTGGCGCAGCCCGAGCTTCCGCTCAGCCCCGCGCGAGAGCGTTCCACCCGCCGAGAGCGGCATGACGACCGACGCGGCCGCCACGCGGTCATCGCGAAGGATCACGGCTCCGTCATGCAAGGGGGTATTGACGTAGAAGATCTGAAGCAGAAGTTCTGTCGAGAGTTTGGCATTTAACGCCACCCCCGTCTCAATGTACTCGCCGAGCCGGTCCTCCCGTTCAATAGTGATGAGCGCTCCGTGACGAATCTCGGACAGGCGCTCGCTTGCGCTGACGATTAGATTCACGGTTCGCTCGGCCTCCGCCGGCTCCGAGTACAAGCTAAAGAATGATCCGGCGCGCCCCACACGCTCGAACGCCCTCCGGATTTCCGGGGCGAATACGACCGGGATCACGAAAAGCAAGGCGGGGAGGGTGGCGCTCAGAAGCGACTGGAAGCCAGGAAGCGGCAACAGGCCGGTTAACAACGCCATCGCGATGATCAGCAGCACCATTCCTCTCAAGAGCACGACTGCTCGCGTACCGCGCAGCAGACTGATCACAAAGAAAAACACTGCGCTCACAAGCAGTAGGTCCAGGATAGCGAGCGAATTCACTCGTTGCAGGAAAAAGGAGATTTCGTCAGCCAGGTTGCTCATTTACTTTTTCGCGCTCAATCATCCCACATTGTGCGATATCCCGCATAAATCTCGCACAAGGGGCACCGTCACTATAGATTGAAACCCGGGAGGTGGCGTTGAGCCGCGCGGAAGGCGGATAGTACGGAGGGACGAGCTACTTGTGACCTTTGGTTACTGATTTTCCTTAAGGTTTTTGAGCAGCTCCAGGTAGCCCTCCATGTCGGGAGGGTTCAGGTCGACGATGGCCTGAATGCTGCGAACGGCGTCCTCGTTTTGGCCGGCATCCAATTGGATTTCACCTAAGGCGTCATACTGCGCAATGGCATCGGCAGTGCGTCCGGCGGCCTTATAGGCTTCTGCAAGCCGGGCATGGAGCGCCTGGCGCCCGGGATGCTCGCGGGCCATCTCTTCCAGCAGGTTGAGTGCCTCCGCACCGCGACCGGATTCGACCAAGAATTCGAGGTAGCTGTCCAGCTCTTTGGCGGCCTGGTCTTCCTGGCCAATGCGCAGATTGAGATCGATGAGGCTCACGCGTGCCTTATCGTCGCTGGGATCGATGGTGCGAATCTGCTCGTAAACACGCAGCGCCCGCCGCTGATCGAGCCGAGAAAGGTCGATGTCGCCCATCATGTGAAGGATCCGCAGCGACCAGCCGTTACCGGTCGACATCTGCTGGGAGAGGAGCAGCGAATTGGCCAGAGTCTTGCGGGCCAGATCGATCTCGGCCATGTCCTGGTAGAGCTCTGCCAGCTCGAGCGACTGATTGAGTGCCTCGTCGCCGCGATCCTGCTGGACCAGCAGCTCGATCAGCCGCGTGCGTGCGGGTAGATCCACCGGTGAATGCTGCAAGATCTTCATGTAAACATCCGTGGCCTGGGCGCTCTCCCCGCGCACGCGGTGGGTCTCCGCGATCATTGAAAGCTTGTCGTAACCAGCCTCGGTTCGCCCCGAGGCAATTTGAATTTCCGCCATGCGGCGGTGGAGCGTAAGGTATGTGGGGGCATAGTCAAGCGCAAGCATGGCCTCCTCCAGCGCCGAGGAATGCAGGCCCTGGTCCATTAATCGGTCTATGCGCTTCATGGAACGCAGGACCTTATCCGTGTCCCCGACCGCCAACATCTCTGCGATCGGCACAACGCCGTCCCCCTCGCTTTCCTTCTCAAGCTCCTCTCGCGCTTCTTTGAGCCGGTGAAGCCACTCGGGACCGCTGAGGAACTCGAGCGTGTTGTTGACAATCTGTTTGAGCTCCTTCTTGCCTCCCTCCGTCTCAGTGGCCAACAAGGTCTCGTAGTACTCGTTTAGATCGCTGGACTGACCCCGTTCAACGGTCAGGCTGTCGGCCAATTTAAGCGCCTGCAGCAGGTATCTCGCGGCCTCGGGCAGATCGCCCTTCTCTTTTGCAAGCTTGCCAAGTGCCAGATTTGCTCCCATCGCTAGCCCTGGATGGCCCAGGGAGGCAATCAGATGCTTGCGGGCCTCGTCTGTGTTCCCAACGTCCTTATACAGCAGAGCCAGGTTGTAGTGGGCGGCTGGATGATCCAAGCCGCTGTCCATGGCACGTTTGAACTCCTTGATCGCTTGCTCGGTGTGTCCGCGGGTCTGAAGGTCGATCGCATCCGCCAGATAGCGGAAAATCGCGGTGGAGGGTTGAAGCTCGCCCGTGTGACCGCTGGTGATGTCGGACATCCCCAAGCCCTGATCTTTGCCATCGTCTTTAGGCTCCTCAAACAGAATCCCGGCCAGGATGGTCAAGGCCTCCCCCTGTGCTGCGGCCTCGGGATCCTTGAGCTGTTCATCTTCTTGGATGGGGTCCTCCCCCTCGTCGCGAAGGAACTCTTGCACCTGCGCCATGCGCAGTGGCGCCGTCCCGCCGCGAGGCTGAGTTGGACCTGGCAGATCCTTGCCTTGGTTCAGCAGACGCAGGTACTGGGCGGCTTCAGAGTCTCCAGGGAGAATGGCCAGTGAACGCTGGACGGCCTCTTTGGCCCGATCGGTTTTCCCACTCTTCTGCAATATGGAGGCGACGGACAGATACTCCAACGCGGAGTCTCGCGTGCGTCCGAGGCGCTCATACGTCAGGGCAAGCCGGGATCGGGCCGCCAGATTTTCGGGATCGAGTCGGGCAATATGTCGCCAATTATCGACCGCCTTGCCCGCGTCCTTGCGCCGGATATACATGTCCGCCGCGTCCTCGCGGCCCTGGACGGATTCATTGATTTTCCCCAGTCGCTCGTAAATCTCGGCGCTCTTCTCGATTGGAATGGGGTCATCCGGAGTGGATTTAGCCGCCGTTTGATAGGCGATTAAGGCTTCGTCGAGCTGACCCGTCTCGAGCAGGGCCAACGCTAGACTATTTAGCGCATTCGGATTATTGGGGAACTCCGCTAGCGCCTTGCGATAGAACTCGATGGCGCGGCTCCATTGCAGGTCCCAGGCCGCTGAGTGGCCGAGTCGCATGGATTCGTTGAAAAGGTCTTCGCGTCCTGCCATTGGGCTGGCGATTCTAGCACAGGGGGGAAAGTCCCACCGGGTGTGCCATCCGTGCTTACACGAAAGGCAGCGCTGCTAGCTCGTGAGAGGCTTCATCTGCTCCCAGTTCGGGCCGGATTTCGCATCGGTCTTGAGCGGGACCTTCAACTCGTAGGCATCCTGCATGACCTCCTGAACGACTTCGGCCGTTACCTTCAATTCCTTCTCAGGAACTTCGAAAACTAGCTCGTCGTGCACCTGAAGCAGCATGTCGGCATTCAGCCCGGCCTCTTCCAGCGCACCCGGAAGCGCAATCATAGCAAGCTTGATGATATCTGCAGCACTGCCTTGAATGGGTGAGTTTACGGCCTCTCGCTCCGCCCGGGCGCGTACCTGGGGGGGGCTGGGCTTGCCGTCCTTGGCGAGCTGGGGGAAGTAGCGCCTGCGGCCCAACAGTGTCTCCGTGTAGCCGTCATCGGCTGCCTTCTCACGAACGCGATCGATGTAGTCTCGAACGCCCGGGAAGCGCTCAAAGTAGACCTTGACGAACTCTTCCGCCTCGGCCAGCGTGAGATCAGTCGCACGCGTCAGCCCAAAAGGGCTCATCCCGTAGATCAAACCGAAGTTGATGGCTTTTGCCCTGCGCCGCTGCTCAGAGGTCACCGATTTGAGATCGGTGCCGAAGACTGCCTCCGCAGTGGCGGCATGGATGTCCTGATCTTCCTTGAAAGCCTTGATCATCGTTTTGTCATTCGCCACATGGGCCACGACCCTGAGCTCGATCTGTGAATAATCCACAGCGAGCAGCGCATGGGCGCGAGCGGCAACGAAGGCGCGTCGAATCTGACGCCCCAACTCTGTGCGGATGGGAATATTCTGTAAGTTCGGATTGGCCGAGGCAAGGCGGCCTGTGATGGCACCGGTCTGACTGTACGAGGTGTGAACCCGCCCGGTTTCAGGGTGGATCTGATCCCGTAGCGAATCAGCGTAGGTTGATTTAAGTTTCGCCATCTCCCGGTGTTCAAGCACAAGTGCCACGGCCTCGTGCTCCTCCTTCAGCGCGCCAAGGACATCTGCAGCCGTGGAGAACTTGCCAGAGGCGGTCCTGCGTGTGCCGTCAGGAGGCTTGAGAGCCAGCTCCTTGAAGAGTACGTCCGAGAGCTGTTGGGTAGAGTTCACATTGAAAGTGTGACCGACCATGTCAAATAGCTCCGCCTCGATGGCGCCCAATCTCTCTGCCAGTTCGTCGGAAAGTCCGGCCAGGAATTCCGTATCCAGACCAATGCCGGTCATTTCCATGGCGGCCAGGACGCGTATCAGTGGCATTTCCAGATCCTTGAAGAGCGCCTGCTGTCCGCGTTCCTTCAGCTCCTTTTCCAGAATGGGGCGCAGCCTCAAGCAGATTTCGGCATCGGCGGCGGCGTAAGGTGCCACGTCGGCGATGGGCACCTCGGCCATCGTCTTTTGCTTGCGGCCGGTGCCGATCAGTTGGTCGATAGGCGTCATCTCAATTCCCAGTCGTACCCAGGCCAGAGACTTAAGCCCAAGATTGCGGGAGGAGGGGTATGCAAGCCACTCCGCCATCATGGTGTCGAAGACAAGCGGCTCCGCCGCCAGGCCATGGCGCGCCAGGAGCGTGTAATCGAACTTGAGGTTATGCCCAACCTTTTCGATCTTTGGATCGGTCAGTGGCTTACGAAGTGCATCGATCACCGTCTGGAGCTCGAGCTGCTGTGATCCCGATAGATCTGGCAGATGGCCCACCGGAAGGTAGTAACCTTGCCCGGGCTCGACTGCCAGTGAAATTCCCACGAGATCGGAGTTCATCGCATCCGGAGCAGTAGTTTCGACGTCGAAGGCGATCGCTTTGGCCTGGCCGAGGCGCGCCTCAAGCGCCTCGAGCGCCTGCGCGGTATCCACGATGATGGTCTCGGTCTCCGGTCCCACCTTAGCCCCGCTGACGTAGAGCTCGCCACCCTCGCCCTTCGCCAGCCGATCCAGCAGGGTTCGGAACTCCAGCTCACGAAAGAGCGCCACGATACGATCGCGGTCATATCCCTCTGCGCGGCAACTATCCAGATCGAAGTCGATGGGCACATCCGTAACGATTTCGCCCAGCTTGCGGCTCAGTTCAGCGTCCTCCCGGCCCACTTCAAGTTTATTTGAGAAGCGAGGCGGAATGTCTTCCAAATGCGAGTAGATGCCCTCCAAATCATCATAGTCCTGCAGCAGGGAGGTGGCTGTTTTTTCGCCTACGCCCGCCACTCCAGGGATGTTGTCGCTCTTGTCTCCAACCATCGCCTTGAGATCCACGAGCTGCGAGGGCTCAAGCTTGTATTTCTCTCTTACTTGCTTCGGACCGTAGTCGATGGCCTCGGATAATTTCAGCCCCGCCAGCCGGATGACGACCTGATCATCTACGAGCTGAAGCAAGTCTCGATCTCCGGTCAGGATGATGACCTGCACGCCGTTGGCTCCCACGCGCTTGGCGACCGTGCCCAGCACGTCGTCCGCCTCATAACCGTCTGCCTCCAGGATTGGGATACCGAAGGCTGCTACCACCTCCCGGATACGCTCAATCTGCAGACGCAGATCATCCGGCATCTTTTCGCGTGTCCCCTTGTAATCAGAAAATATCTCGTCGCGAAATGTTTTTCCAACGTCAAATGAGACGGCCAGGTACTCGGGCGATTCCTGCTCCAAAAGTCGCAGGATCACCGAAGTAAACCCGTAGGTGCCGGCGGTCGGCTCTCCGGAAGTGGTCATCCAACGCGCAGGATCACCACCGCGTGTTAAAGCGAAATACGCCCGGTAAGCCAGCGCGTGGCCATCGATCAAATAGAGGCGGTCTGCCTCCGTCACCTTGGAGTTCCAATGATTCTGGGAGCGAGCCAGAACGCCCAATCCTCGTTGAACGCACCGTTCGATTTCACCGCCAGCGCGAACTCAACGGAGCCGCCGGCCAGCGAAGACAGATCAACCTCGACGATCCTGAATTCGCCGTCGTAGGTTTCATCCCACTCTCTGAGAGGCTGCAGGGCGCCGCCGTTCTCTCGATAGTTGAGTTGCATCGTCACATTACATGCGACGGCGTTAAACAGGCAACCGATGACCGCATGGAATTCGTCGCCCTGCTTGACCTCAAAGGCCGGGAATCTGCCGCTGATGACGCCGTTATTGACCCACTGTGGGTGTGTAAAGAGCGCCGGTTCGTTCTCGGTCCGGCCATCTTCCAGCTTGGGCGAATTGAGCTTCAAGACAAATCCTTCTGCGTCGGAATCGGTTCCCGGGCACGACAGTTCGCCGGCGCCGGTTTGCCAGGTGGCATCGCAATATTTCTCAACGAAGTCGTATACCAATTCAGGTGCCTGGGCTCCGACAGTGATCTGGACGAAGAATGGCGTCTCTCCATCGTCACCCAGTCCAAAGACCACTCCATCCGGAGTGCGCAGCTTCCAATCTCCGCGATGAGTGCCGTCCGCGCCGGGAGCCGTTAGACTGAGTTCTATGTCGACGCTGCTGCCCGGGGGTACGGTGCTCGGCAACGGGGCCGAGGGCGGGCCCGCCATGATTTTGCCGCCCTCGAAGATGACATCGTATTCGGCGGTCCAGGTACAGGTGCCCTCGTTGCGCAGCCTCCAGATCTTGTCGAAGGTGTCTCCGGCAGGGATGTTCGTATCGTCAGGAACGGTGACGTCCTGAACAAACCCCACCTTGTTCGTGCAAGCCGGAGGCGGTGTATCGGTTGGCTGCAGTTGGATCGTCGCTGTGGCGGTCGGAGCCAAACTCTGGGGTTCCGTGGCTTCGACGACGGGTTGAGTGGCAAACACTAGTGTGAGTTGTGCCGAGACCGTCTCCGCTGCGGAAGTGGCCAGCCCATCCTCTTCAGTCTGCTCTTGCAGCCCTGGATAATTGCACGCTGCGAGCAGGAATCCGAACAGAACCGCGACGGGAATCCATTTTGACATCGGGAATGCTCCTTTAATCCGACTGGAGGATCTCAATTTAAGACTGGAAGAGGTACGAGGTCCTGTCCTTCGCTTTCGCTAATGAGCGCTCCGCGCAGGCTCCACGGGCCAGAATGCTCGACCTTGACGGTGACCAGATCGCCCACAAGGTGCTCATCCGACTCGAAAAACACGAGCTTGTTCGTCTCAGTACGGCCCATCCATTGGCCGCGGCGCTTCTTCTCCACAAGAACTTCGAGCTCGCGACCGAGATGGGTAGCATTGATTTTGGACGAGAGGCCTTCCTGAAGTTCCTCCAGCTCCCGGAATCTCCGCATCTTTTCACCTTCGGGCACGTCGTCGGCCATGCGCCGTGCGGAGACGGTTTGAGGCCGGGGCGAATACCGTGCCAAATGGGCGACATCCAGTTTGAGTTCGCTCAGCAGGTCATACGTACGCTGGTATTGGGTTTCGCTCTCGCCAGGAAATCCGACGATGATGTCGGTGGCGATCGAGCCATCTGGGAGGCGCTGGCGGATGCGCTCAATCAATCTTCGATAATCGCCTACGGTATACCCCCGGCGCATCCTACGGAGCACATTGTCGTCACCGGCCTGTACCGGTACCTCGATGTGAGGGCAGACTTTGTCGAGCTCCTGAACCACATCCAGCAGCTCATCCGTCATCCAATTGGGATGGGAGGTTAGAAACCGAATACGTCGAATATCGTCAATCTTGTGAACCGCGCGCAGCAGATCGGCAAGACGAGGACCCTCTGGGACGTCCATTCCGTAGCGGTCTACGATCTGGCCCAGCAACGTTACTTCACGAACACCCTGCGCGGCTAGCGCGCGCACCTCCGCCACGATCTCTCCCAAGCTTCGGCTGCGCTCCGTCCCTCTTCGGTAGGGAATGATGCAAAAGGTGCAGGCATGTGAGCAGCCGTAGACCACTGGAACATGAGCGGAGATGAGCCGACCCAGCTCATGGGCCGGGAGCCGGAAATCTCCGTCCATCATTGCGAATCGCTCGGACGTATCGCTTATGTCTATGGAATGCGCCTCGGTCTGCATCAAGTGTTCGACGAGCGGATTGGGGTCGGAAGGGGGAGAGAAGACATCCACAAAAGGGTATTGCTGCTCGAGCTCTGCGCTACCCTTTACGCCTACCATGCAGCCCATCAAATTGAGCACGATATCGGGCCGCTGCTCCTTGAGCGGGCGCAGAGACGATAGCCGTCCATGAGCACGATCCTCCGCGCTCTGCCGCACGACACACGTATTGAGCACGACGACATCCGCCTGCTCCGCTACGGGCGTGGGGCGATAGCCCAAGCGTTCGAGCTCCGATGCTACTCGCTGAGAATCGGCCACGTTCATCTGACAGCCGGCGGTCCAAATATGGTAGCGCACGAGCGACATTATACTGGACCCACTTTGGGCATGTGGCTGTGGACCGTTTAGGCTGTATTTTGACCGCTGCTGTGCTTGTCTTTCTTGCGGCTGGCTGTTCCCAGACACCGCCGCCCCCTGAGTCGGTACCTCCACCAGAGCCCACTTCCACTTCCACTCCAACAGTTGCCGCAACCCGCCCTGTGGCGACCGAGCAAGTTCCGACGGCGGTTCCCACCGAAGAATGCACGGAGGCCGCCGGATCGCTGCAGGCAGGCGTGTACCGTGGAATCGCTGTGGCGCAGGACATCCCCTACAACCTTTATCTACCGCCCTGTTATGATTCACAGGACCAGTACTATCCAACCCTATACTTGCTCCATGGCTACCCCTTTGATGAGACGCATTGGGAGAGTCTGGGCGCGATCGAGATTGCGAACGATGGAATCGGAGGGGGGGAGTGGCCGCCCTTTATCATGGTCATGCCGCTGCAGCCCGAGCCCTTGTTCCGGAGTTCCGACGGCGGGCCGGGATCCTACGAAACAGAGTTACTTGAAGGCCTGGTGCCATTTATTGAGAAAAACTTCCGCAGCGACCCGTCCGCGAGAGCATTGGCAGGCATATCACGGGGAGGCGTTTGGGCGCTGGAAGTTGCATTTCGCAATCCACAGGAGTTTGATTCTGTGGCAGCGCTGAGCCCGGCACTGGCAGTCAACAGCGCCCGCCCGCCTTACGACCCCTTCGAAATCGTGGCCGACTCGGATCGGTATCCTCGAAGAATTCTGCTGCTTGCGGGCGATAAAGATTGGGCGGCCGTCGAAACGAAACGATTGAGCCAGGCTCTGAGCGAAGCCGGAGCAGAACATACGTTCCGAATTACGGCAGGAGACCACTCAAATGAGACTTGGGCCGCCGTAATGGGCGAGGTAATCGGGTTTTTGGCCCCCGGGACGGGGCCCTAGCGCGCGGTGTTTCGAGTACAATGGCCGCGCCGGAGGAAAATGGATGACGGAGGATGACCGCTCCGCGGCGGAAGTAATCGACGCGTATCGGCGAAGGCGGGAGAGGATGGTCCCGTTCTTGCTAGGAGCGCTGGCTGTCGTGCTCTTGGTCGTGGGATTATTTATGGTCGTCATCTGGTTCACAGGCGACAGCCCACCTGCGCTCCCCGCTTTTCTGCGCTCTGACACTGAAACGCCAGCGCCAACCAGCACTCCACAACCTGCTACCGCAACAGCGGAACCTTCAGTGACGCTAGAGCCCTCCGAGACGCCCACCCCAGAAGGGCCCTTAACTTATGTCGTCGAAGAGGGCGATTCGTTGGCCTCCATTGCCGATCAATTTGGGGTGACCATCGATCAACTGATCGCAGCCAATAATCTTGTGGACCCGAACAACATCGGAGTCGGATCGCAGCTGATCATCCCGGATCCGGATGCAGATCTCCCAACCGAAACGCCACTGCCGGAAACTCTGGTGCCGGGCTCGACGATCGAATATGTCGTCAGGTCGGGCGACAGTCTTCTGGCGATTGCGGTGCGTTTTAACAGCACAGTGGAGTCGATAACCGAAGCCAATGATTTGGACCCCGCCGACGTGCTCTTCGTGGGTCTGAGGCTGATTATCTCGGTGAACATCGTCACGCCCGTTCCGACCGATACTCCGAGCCCCTTCACGGCTACCCCGAGCCCGAGACCCTAGATCGCTTCTCGATCAACAAGATATGCGCAGCGTGGGCCCGCATGCGTGTAGGCGACGCCTGCAGGGAACCTCCAAAGCCGGTCCGTTTCAATCGGTTTTTTGGTGAACTCGTGTGGAGATTCCCTCCTGCCAACGAGATTCCAGGCCTCAGATGGCTGCAGATTGATGGTGTGCCTCCGCACGCTGGATGGCCGAGCGGATCTCAACCAGCACCTCAGAATCTTGCTCTTTCTCCCGAGCGGCTCGCAGCGCCTCGACCTCCCCTAGCCGGCCCAAGGCCCAGGCGGCGTGGGCACGAGGGATGGGGTCTGCCTCCTCGGAAAGTATTCTCACCAGATCTGGAATGCTCGAACGATCCTCCGAGTTGGCGGCTGCCAGGGCCGCGTTGCGCTGCAGCCCCGCATGCTTGGCCCGTTTGAGTGGGCTCTTGCTGAGTTGGCGCCGATAGCCATCAGGCGAGAGCTGAAGAAAATCTCGCGGAAGGGGATCCCGGAGGTACGGTCGAGCCTGAAATGCAAGATCCGTCGTGGGCTCCGCGAAGCGAAGGTTCCAGGGACAGACCTGCTGGCAGATGTCGCAGCCAAATATCCAATCGTTGGTCAGCGGACGGAGTTCATCAGGAACAGCACCCTTCAGCTCGATCGTGAGGTAGGAAATACAGCGAGTGGCGTCGAGCGTGCGGTCTGGAAGGATGCACTCCGTGGGGCAAGCCTCGATACACAGCGTGCATTCCCCACAATGATCGGTCTTGATCGGTTCGTCTGGCTCCAGCGGCAGGTCAAGCAGCAATTCTGCCAGGAAGAAGTAAGAGCCATGTTGCGGGCTGATCAGGCAGGTGTTCTTGCCGATCCAACCCAGACCGGCCCGCTGCGCGAGCTCGCGCTCCAGGAGCGGGCCGGTGTCGGTGTAATAGCGGTTCTTGATCTCTCGGCCGAGCCGCTCCTCCATGGCTGAGATGAGTTGCTTCAGTCGATCAACCAGCACATCGTGATAATCGTCGCCTACTGCGTAGGCGGCCACGCCGCTTCGCGCGGGTTTCTGGGGAAGGTAATTCAGCGCCAAAGCCAAGATCGACTCGCATTCCGGCAGGATTTCCCTGGGGTTGGCCCTGTGTCGCCGAGCCCGATCGGTCTCCAGGTAGGCCATCTCCCCGTGCCGGCCCGCTTTGAGCCACTTCTCATATACCTTGACGTGAGGCGGAGGTACGGGAGAGGTGACACCCACCAGCGAGAATCCGAGCCGCCGCGCCTCGGTTTTGGCGAATTTGGTGAGATCTCGCAGCTGCTCTTTATCGAACCCTTGGGCCATGTGCAGGTAGCTCAGATAGCATACCTTAGTGGACCTGGGAGGCACCGTTGGCCGCGATCTAACAAATCCCTTATGTCACTGCGAAGCGGCGCACGATAGAATCCCGCAGTAGCAGATAGGTATTATTTTGTACGCAAGGCAACCAAAGAGAGAAATATGAGACGGAGACTCTGGATCCCAATACTGATCGTCGGAATCCTGATTGCAGGATTCTTGCTTATTCGGCGTGGCCCCGAGCCCGAGGCCGCAGCAGAGCGCACGGCCACGGTTGAAACCGGCCCGCTCCAGGTGTGGGTCACAGGAACGGGAAAGGTCGAACCTTTGGCGCAAGCGGTGCTGTCCTTCAAGACCTCGGGCACGCTGGGGGAACTTGCGGTCGACGTCGGTCAGAAAGTCAAGGCCGGGCAAATCCTGGCCTCTTTAGATCCTGGTTCACTGGACGCGAGCCTGTTGCGAGCGGAGGCGGACCTGATCGCAGCTCAGCAGGCTTTGGAAGATCTCTTGGAGGGCGCCACTGAGCAGCAAATTACACAGGCCGAGATGGCCCTGGCACAAGCCAGGGACAACGTCAGAGCTGCGGAATACAAGTGGAACAATCAGCAAGAAGGCCGGCGCGCGAGCTCTGACACGATCCGCGGAGCGGAAGCGCGTCTGACACTTGCACAGGCCGAAGTCGATCAGGCCTACGATCAATACAGCGCGGTATCGGGTCGACCCTCGGACGACCCAGCGAAAGCGCTGGCGCTGACCAAGCTGGTCGCGGCGCGGGCGGATCGGGATTCCGCGCTTCGTAACGTCAATTGGTATACCGGCTACCCCACCGAGATCCAGCAAGCGATCTTGGATTCGGAAGTGGCCGTGGCTCAGGCCAACTTGCTTCAGGCGGAGCAGGACCTGGTGGATCTCAGGGCCGGACCTGACTCGGCGGACGTCGAATCTGCCGAGGCGCGGCTGCGTGCAGCACAGGCCATGGTCGATCAGGCGCGGCTGATCTCGCCTATCGAAGGGACTGTGATGTCAGTGAACCACGGGGTTGGCGATAGCATCGCCCCAGGGGAGATCGAGATTGTCATTGCCGATCTGAGCTCACTGCACATCGTTACGAGTGTGGATGAATTAGATGTTGCTGACACAGCCATTGGTCAAGCGGTCGAGATCACGTTGGATGCCCTGCCGGAACTGGTGCTTGAAGGTACCGTAGCAGGAATCGATCTCGTGCCGAAGGCTGGATCCACCAGCACGCAATATCCTGTCCGAGTTGAGCTGGAGTCCCAGGATGACCTTGTACGGGTAGGAATGACCGCCGCATTGAGCATCCTGGTCGCGGATGAGGAAGATGCGGTGCTTGTTCCCAACTGGGCTCTGGGTTTCGATCCGGATAACGGCGAAATCTTCGTCTTTGTGGTGGACGGAGATAACCGCCAGCGGAGATCGCTGGTGCTTGGGCTGCGTAACGACACGGTTAGCGAAGTGCTTTCTGGGCTCGAACCGGGGGAGACCCTTAGCGCTTTAATCGTGGATCGACCGCGCGGCAATGGAGGCTTATTCTTCGGTGGTGGCTAGCTTCAATGGGCCGGTAATAACGGTCAAGGACCTTACGCGGACCTACTTGCTGGGTGAGGTCGAGGTCAGGGCGCTGCGCGGCGTTTCGTTCGAGATTGAAGCCGGGGGGCTGCTGGCAGTGATGGGCCCTTCTGGTTCCGGAAAATCGACGCTCATGAACTTGCTGGGATGCCTGGATGCGCCTGATTCTGGGAGCTATATGCTCGAGGGAGAAGAGGTCGGCCAGTTAGTGGATGACCAGCTAGCTCGGATAAGGAGCCGCAAGCTCGGCTTTGTCTTTCAGACCTTCAACCTGCTGGCGCGTACAAGCGCGCTCGCCAATTGTGAGCTACCGATGCTATATGCGGGAGTTCCAAATGGTGAACGTCGGGGTCGCGCCGAGCGGGCATTGGAGATGGTGGGGCTTACAGATCGGATGGAACATCATCCGAATGAGCTGTCTGGCGGTCAACAGCAGCGAGTGGCGATCGCGCGGGCATTGGTCAATGATCCGGCAATCATCTTCGCCGACGAGCCGACCGGGAACCTGGACAGCAAATCGGGCATCGAAATCATGGAGATCCTGCAAAGCCTCAATCGGAACGAGGGAATCACGGTGTTGTTGGTTACCCATGATCCATTTATCGCGCGGCATACGGACCGTGTGCTCCGCTTGCAGGATGGGCGCATCGTAGCCGACGAACGGATCCGTCATCCTCTGGTAGCTGGTGAGGCGGAGCGGCCCTCCGAGATCGGTCTGGAAGAGGAGGTCGCCTGAAATGGGTATGCTGGAAAGCGCTCAGGTGGCATTGCGCGCGCTCTCCTCCAACAAGCTGCGGTCGGCGCTCACGATGCTGGGCATTATTATCGGCGTTGGGGCAGTCGTGACCCTGATGTCGGCGGGCAATGCGGTCCAGGGATTCATCACGGATCAGTTCCGGAGCATTGGCTCCAACCTGCTGTTTGTCGGGCCGGGCACGTTCGAGACCCAGCTTCACGGCTCGGGTTCCCCAGCTGGAGGCAAGGGGCTCACAAACGGCGACGCGAACGCCTTGCTCGATCCATTTTTGGCTCCCGATGTGGCGGCCATAGCGCTCGAAATCACTGGCTCTAACAGCGTAAGCAGCGGCGGGGAGGAGGCTTTCTTATCCATCTCCGGAGTAAGCCCAAATTTCGCAGAATTGAGGAACGCCGAGCTCAGCGCGGGGCGTTTCTTCGATGTAGGAGATCAAGTAGCCGAATCGCGCGTGGCCGTGATTGGGCCGCTTGTGGTGGACGAACTGTTTCCTGAGAATGCGCTTCCCATCGACGAGCAGATCCGTATCGGAGATGTAGCCTTCCGAGTGGTGGGGACCCTCGAATCAAGGGGCGGATCGGCCTTCGCGAATGAAGACAATGTGGTCTACATTCCGCTTTCAACCGCCCAAACCCGCATCTTTCCTTCGCGCGGCAGCCGGGGGGATTTCAATCTTTCGGTGATCTACGCCCAAGCGGTCAGCGAGGAACGCACCAGCGAAGCCAAGGAACAGATCGAGAGTATATTGCGGCAACGGCACGAGATCATGCCCGGAGACGATGACGATTTCACCGTGATCAGCCAGGCTGAGATCGTTGCCTCCGCGGGAGACGTGCTGGGCGTCATCACGATCTTCCTGGGCGCGATCGCTGCCATCTCGCTGCTCGTGGGCGGCATCGGCATCATGAACATCATGCTGGTATCCGTCACAGAGCGCACGCGCGAGATCGGCCTGCGCAAGGCGGTCGGCGCGCGCAAGCGAGACATTCGCAATCAGTTCTTGATCGAGAGCGTTGTGCTGGCTGTAGTCGGCGGTGCGATCGGAGTTGTGCTGGGACTGCTTGGGACGCTGGCCATCGGCCAGCTTGCCTCGGATCTGAATCCCACCTTATCGCCTCAGGCCGTCGTGCTGGCGACCGGATTTTCGGCGCTTGTAGGCCTGTTTTTTGGGATCTACCCCGCCACACGGGCGGCGGCGCTGAATCCCATTGATGCGCTCCGCTACGAGTAGGCCCTAGCCGGCGATACTGTACTCGTAGCGTCCGGCAACGGGTTCACCTTCCTCAAAGCGGCTCAGACGAAATAGGCTGCGCTCCAGACCACTCTTGGCCTGGCCCGTCACCATATCTGCAACCATAGACCCCACTGCCGGTCCAAGCTTGAAGCCGTGCCCACTGAAACCGGCGCAAATGAAGAGGCCACTGCCCGGGATCAACTCGTCGATCACGGGATGCCAATCGGGCGTGATCGCATAGAGACTGGCATAGCTGGTGGTGCTGGTGCTCTGCTCCATTGCTGGATAGCGGCGTACGAGCCGATTTCCTACATCGGCGACGAAATCAAGATCGCCGTTTTCATTGTAGTTGTCAGGGTCCACGACGTTTTCCTGTTCAGAGGGGTCGATCAGTCCCACTAGAGTCAGGCCGCCGGTCTCCGGCCGCCAGTAGCTGGCGTGCGCGAAGTCTGCGACCATCGGGTGATCCGCCTCCTGCCCCTCGGGCCGTCGGAAGAACGCCACCTGAACGCGGCAGGCATTGATCGGTACCTGTACTTCAGCCCACTCGGCGACCTGGGCGCCCCAGGCTCCGGCACAGTTGACTACAATCGGCGCTTCGATCTCACCGTGTGAGGTCTTGACCCCATACACCTTTCCCGATGCGATCCGCAGACCGATCACCTCCGTGTCCAGCTGGAACTCGACCCCGCTGCTCTTGGCCGCCTGCGCGAAGCCGTTGACCGTCAGACCGGGATCGGCGTAGCCGGACTCCGGCTCGTAGGCCGCGGCCACGAGATCGGTGGCCTCAAGATAGGGCCACCGTTCAGTGATGTCATCGCGGGTGAGCAGATCGGTTTGAATTCCCACGCTGCGCTGGAGAGCGATGTTGGCTTCCAGTCCCTCCAAGTCTTTTTCGGGCGTGAGAACCAGGAATCCGGCCTGCGTGAATCCTGAGTCCCCACCCACCTCGTCCTTGAAGTTCTGGAAGACGCGCAGGCTGTGGAGCGCCATCCTGGCCGTGATCTCATTCGAGTAGTGCTGGCGGATGAGGGCCGAGGACCTGCCGGTGGAGCCGTTCCCCAGGCCGCCTTTCTCCAGCACCGCCACTTTGAGGCCGCGCTGTCCGAGGCGGAAGGCCGAGCTGCAGCCCATGATCCCGCCGCCAATGATGATGACGTCGTAAGTCGCGTTCATGTCTCCCTCCGGATGATGCGTTTAGCCTAGGCCGTGACGATTTCAATATAAAGCACGTTCGAGCAAATTGGGAGGGTTGACGCAGAGAATCGCGACCATCGTCAGATTCCGGAACCGATTAATCCGGTCAGCTTCGGCTCACCTAATTTCTTGAGAGATGCGGCTTGAGGAATTGGC
>JBGMQN010000134.1:0-5271 GCA_048054495.1 Anaerolineales bacterium | reverse complement strand
GCTCGCAATGACATTGAGGGAGAGATGTGCGTGGCGACTGAGAATGCGAGTTTTTGCACCCCATCTCATGATCACCCCGTGAGTGCTATACTCGACCGATTATGAGCGGTAACCTAAACGTAGTCGCCATCCGATTTCAGCCTCTTGGGAAGCTGTATCACTTCCATAGCGCCGGCGTCCGAGACCTGCGGCTTGGTGACTATGTGCTTGTCTCCACCCGGCGCGGACGCGAGATGGGCGAAGTCGTCAGCTTCGCCGAGAAGTCCAAGAGCAAGAACAGGCTCAAGCCCATAGAACGCCGCGCGACGGCGCAGGAGCTTGTTCTGCGCAGAATGTGGCAGCGAAAAGAGCTGGAAGCCATGATCGATTGTCGGGCCATGGCTTCTGAGATCGGTCTGGAGGGCGTCAAGATCGCGAAGGCTGAGTATTCGTACGACGGCTCGAGAGTAACCTTCCTCTACAACTACGACGGGGAAGGCAAAATAGATCTCAGCCAGCTGCGCGCCGCCATACAGCGGACGCAGAAGGAATCGCGGGTGGAGTTTCGGCAGATCGGGCCCCGGGATGTGGCGAAGATCATCGGCGGGCTGGGCGCGTGCGGCATGGAAACACGCTGTTGCTCCCTGTTCCTGACGGAGTTCAGCCCCATCTCCATCAAGATGGCCAAGGCACAGGGGATTTCGCTCAGCCCCCAGGAGATCACCGGGATGTGCGGGCGCCTACGATGCTGCCTGGTCTATGAATACGAACAGTATGTGGAGGCACGCAAGCAGCTCCCGAAAGTTAAGAAGCGCGTCGTAACGCCGCTGGGGGAAGGCCGCGTGGTTGAGGTGCTCCCACTGCGCCATGCGGTGATCGTGGCGCTGGCGGAGGAGAACCGCAGGGTGGAATTCCTAAAGCATGAGATCCAGCCCTACGAGGAGCTCAAGGCGCTTGAAGGCAAAGCCAACGACCCCTGTGAGCGGCACGAGAGCGGTGGGTGCGACTGCGATAGGGACGACTAGCGCACTCACAAAGGTTCAAAAGCCCAGGTCCCTGCCCTCTCGATATATCCTCAGGATCTATAATCCCTTAGGAGCTCCGACCCCTTTGGGACCTACGGCCCCCTCGGGGTCTGCGATCCGCCTGGGATCTCGGGTCCCTGCGGCACCTCCTCCCCCTTCGGGATCTCGGATCCCCGTGGGATCCTCGACAATCAGCCCCAAATCCTATTGACTTGAACTCGCTGGCGGAAAATACTCAAGCGATGGGCCCGCTTGGTGCCTGCGCGGGAATTGTGGATCCTTACACAGCAGTATTTCGCGCTCAAGCACATGCACAATTCGCCGAAAGGTCGTCCAAATATGGTGCTAAAGGAAAAGCAAATGAGCCTGCTTGATGTCGAAGGAGTGATCTTAGCGTTTGACGCGGTTCCACCCAAGCGCGTTGTAAGCCTGGTTCCTTCCATGACAGAGAGCCTCTTTGATCTTGGAGTTGGGGACCGGGTGGTGGGGGTCACTGACGCCTGCACGCCGCCCGAGGAGGAGCAGCTGCGCCTGCAGCGCGTAGGCGGTACAAAGAAGCCTAATCTTGAGGCGGTGCGCATCCTGCGGCCGGATTTGGTGATCGCCAATCAAGAGGAAAATAGCGAAGATTCTGTACGGGCCCTGGATGAGGCTGGGTTGACGATCTGGCTGACGTTCCCCAAGAGCACCCTGGATGCCCTCGATCTGCTGTGGACGATCGTCAAGGTGTTCAAGCTTGGAGATCAGGCCCCCCGCGTAGAAACGCTCGCACGGACGCTCGACTGGACGGACAAGGCCACGACCGCGCGGCTTTCAATACCGACTTTCGTTCCGATCTGGCAGGGAGTAAAGGAGGGCATTGGCCCCTGGCTGATGACCTTCAATTATCAGACCTATGCCAATGATGTGCTCGCCAAAGTGGGTGGCATGAACGTTTTTGCGGGTCGCGATCGCCACTATCCGCTGGAGGCGGATCTTGGTACGTCTGAGCCAGAGGATCCCGGAGATCGAGACACCCGTTATCCGCGTGTGACCATCGATGAGGTCATCGAGGCGCAGCCGGAAGTTATCCTGCTTCCGGATGAGCCGTTTGCGTTCGACGAAAGCCATAAGAGCCAGATCGAGCAATGGCTGGCGGACACCCCTGCGGTACAGGCCGGCCGGGTCCATCTCATTGACGGGAGCCTGCTCACATGGCACGGCACGCGTTTGGCCAAGGCAGTCGCCGAACTACCCAGCTATTTGCGCCAGTAAGCCGCAACCACCCGCCCCTTCCATGAGGCAGCACATTCCGCAGCGCGCGATGTTAAGCTGCTTGCCGTATGGCGTGCTGTGCCTTGACGGCAATACGAACCCTGCCTAGAATCCGAGCATGATCGACGGCATCAGAAAGATCCTCATTCGCATCTTAGTGGCCGCGCTGGTTGGCGGCATTCTGGGCCTGCTGGTTGGGGTCTTAATTGGAGAACCCCTGGTCGGGGTCGGTGTGGGGGCCTTCTTGGGCGTCAATATCGGGGTCGTGCTCGGTTATCGTTTCTTACCCGAGGCGCCCGCTGATCAGCGTCTGGAAACGGAGGGCGACTCTTAGCCATCGAGGGAGCTGAGACTCCCCAGTAGTCGCGAAGACCTCGCAAAGCAGGGGATGGGCGAAGGGCTCATCCCTTTTCTTATTCGCCTGACTCCGAGAGATTAGTCTGGATCGGGGATTACGTGAATGCTTTCCGGCTCAACCGTGAGCGTGCGCTCCTGACCGGCCGCCAGGTCCAATGCCATAAATTGCGGATGCGTCACACGGACCTCCAGCATCTGATCGTCGACCGTGAATTGCAGGACATGGTCCACTCCTTGCGGCTCGTCTTTGGCCAGCCGTGCAGTGAGCCGGTTTGCCGGCTGGGCTTCGGATCCGGTAGGCTCAATACGGATTTCCTCCGGGCGGACGCCCACCGTGAGTGCGCTACCTTGGGCCCTGGAGCCGGCGCGCGCGATGGCGAGTCTGAAGACTCCCCAGTCGGCCAGCAACTCGGGTCCTGAGCCATCGATTACATTTACCTGGAGGATGTTGGTCATTCCCATCAATCGCGCAACGGCCGGCGTACGCGGCCGCCGAAACACATCATCCCGGCTCTCGGACTGCACGATCTCCCCCTCGCTGATGACAATCAAGCGCTCTGATAATGCATAGGCTTCGGCCCTGCTATGGGTCACCAGCAAAACGGGAATGGCAAACTCCTTTTGAATCTTGAGCAATTCCTCGCGTAGATGCGCCCGCAGGTCCTCCTCCACGGCCGCGAACGGTTCGTCCATGAGCAGCAAATCCGGGCGACGTGCCAGGGCTCGGGCCAAGGCCGTTCGCTGCTGTTGACCGCCTGAAACCTCACCAGGCTTGCGATCGGCAAGCCGTTCTAGCCGCATCCTTGAGAGAAGCTCCGATACTCGCGCGTCACGTTCTGCATTCGGAAGATCATGCAAGCCGAAGGCGACATTCTTCGCGATGGATTGGTGAGGAAAGAGGGCGTAGTGTTGAGGAACAAATCCAACGCCTCGATCTTGTGGAGAAAGATCAATTTGCTCTGCGCTGTCAAAAAGCGCATGGCCATTGAGGCGGATAAATCCCTGGTCGGGTCTGACCAATCCGGCCAGTGCTCTCAGGGTGAGCGATTTTCCCGCTCCGGAAGCACCGAACAGGACCGCCATTTCGGGCCCCATCTCAAACTGTGGAGCTAGATTGAAATCCGGGAGGCGCAGCTCAAACGAGGCGCGAAAGTCAGCTGCGGCCACGCGCGTTCCTGCCTGCCAGGGCACTGCCAAGATACCGAATACCCACGAGCAGCACAACCGCCACAACCGTTAGCAACAGCGCCTGGCGGTTCGCGGAGGCCAGGTCTCCGGCCTGGACTGAGTCATAAATCGCGATGGGGAGTGTCTGCGTGCGGCCTGGGATATTTCCTGCGATCATCAGAGTCGCACCAAACTCTCCGAGCGCGCGTGCGAAAGCCAGCATCCCGCCGGCCAGCAGGCCTCGCCAGGCGAGCGGGAGCAGTATGGTCAGGAAGATAGCGGTGTTCGATCGCCCGAGAGTGCGCGCCACGTCTCGAAGATCCGGATCCACGGCCTCAAGTGCGGCCCGGGTCGAACCGACCACCAGGGGCAACGCCACGATAGTCGCCGCCACTACGGCGCCCTGCCAGGTGAATACCAGATCGATGCCAATGCTCTCAAGCCATGCGCCCAGCGGGGACTGTGCGCCCAGGAGTACCAACAGGTAGTAGCCCAGGACGGTAGGCGGAAGCACGAGCGGGAGGGTGACCGCGGCGTCCGCGATGTTGGCTGCCATGCTGTGGCGACGCGCGAGCAGCGCGGTCAGAGCGACGCCAAACACGACGGCGAACAGCGTGGCCAGGCCGGCCACTCGCAAAGACAATACCAGCGGAGATGCCATGGGCTTACCCCTCTCCGGCTACCAGGCCAGACCGTTCATAGACGGCTTGTGCCTCTGGACTGGATAGAAGCTCCATGAAGCGGGCGGCCTGCTCCGGTAGGGAAGTATTGATGCGGATGGCGGCTACGTGTTGAATGGGGTCGTACAGTTCCTGCGGGAGCTCCAGTCCCTGCAGATCCATGCTCTTGGCGATGGATAAGGCGATCAAGCCCGCATCGGTGTTTCCGGTCTGGACGAGGAACCCCGCCTGCCGGACGCTCTCCCCGTACACTAGCTTCGGAAGGACCGCGAGCTCTACACCCGTTCGGATCAAGGTCTGTGCGGCTGCCATGCCATATGGCGCATGCCGCGGGTTGGCGATCGCTACGTCACGGATGATCGGATCGGCGAGATCCTCAACGGATTTCAACGATAGTTTGAGCTCTGGCGCCCCCACGAGAACCAGTACTCCTCGCGCAAAGCCGAGCCGTGACTCCTCGTCCAGGAATCCCTCGGCGATCAATTCGTCCACGCGCTGCGCATCGGCCGAGGCAAAGATGTCAAAGGGAGCGCCGTTTCGGATCTGCTGCGCCAGGTTGCCGGTTGAACCATAGGAGAAGATGACGGCCTCTCCAGTCTGGTCTTCGTAGATATCCCCCAGCTCATTCAAAATCGGGGCTAGACTCGCGGCCGCGGCAATCGTCAGCGGTTCGGGAGGAGAGCTGCTCGAGCAAGCTGCGGCGAATAACAGCGTGGCAACGGGGAGCGTTCGAAGCAGGATCACGGCGTGTGGGAATCTAACACAAATGCGAACACCACCGGCGGACAAGCCACGAGCCAATTCTGCCG
>JBGMQN010000095.1:15063-17215 GCA_048054495.1 Anaerolineales bacterium | reverse complement strand
TGCTGCTCCATTGCATCTGCGGGTCCCGATTCGGAACCGATCTGCTCTTCCGGTGATCGCTCTTCACTCATTCGGTGCCTCCCCCCCTACTAGCAGCTTCCAGGCAATCTCCAGGTCGTCCCCCGCAACCAATGGGGTAGTTTGCATCGCTTCGAGAGCAAGATCGATTCGAGCGATCGCATCTTGAATGCTTTCTATTTCGCCCTCAGGATCTGTCTCCACCAACAGCGCGCGGGCGCGACCGGCCTCGTCGGCTGCGAGTCCGGCATTGTTTTCCAGCAGTCCGAGCCTGGCTCGTACGAGATGGAGCATGGCGCGGTTGATCAACAGTTCCTGACGGAGTACTTCTTCGGGCTGTCCGAGGTCACCGAGCGCCGCATCGACCTGATCCGTAAGGTCGCCCAGTGCACCTTTCAGGGTATCGATTTTGTCCGCCAGGAGCTCCGTGGCGCGATTCTGTTCCAGTGAGCCCGCCAGCGCCGCCTCTAGCTGCGCTTGGGCAGTCGCCAGTGATTCACCCTGTTCCGCCAGAGAGGCCTCCAACTCGGCCAGCCGATCACCCGTGCGATCGCGCAGGGAGCTGGTGTCGCTGCGCGCCAGATCCAGCTCGGATTCAATGGCATCTATGCGAGTGGTGTTGATCTGCGCCGGCTCAACGAGCCCGCGATAAGCCCGCGGCGCTCCGAAGTATGCCCCGGCTGCAAGCGCGACCCCGAGAACAACCACTACAGCCAGCCGAAGCAGTATGCCAAGAAACCGACCCAGAATTGCGCCATCGGAGTCGTTCACAGATGAACTCATGGTTCCGTAATGGCCTGGCCGACCAACCGACTTAACCCATCCAGAAAGGTCTGGAAGCGGCTGACACGATCCGCTTGGGCACGAGTTTCTTCCAGCGCCACCGTCAGCTCCGTCTGGATTTCATCTACAGCCTCTAGCGTCTCACCGATTTGCTGTTGCAGCGCCGCTACCTGGCCTTCTACTTCAGCCACTCTACCGGACACGCCCTCAAGAGCTTCGGCCCGACCTTGCAGTGAGCCGAGATCGACTTGGATAGCGTCCAATTGGGATCGAATTTGCAGGAGCTCGCTTCTAGTTTCCTGCAGCGCGGAGGATCGACCAAAATCCAGTGTACCGTTGATTCCCGCCAACGCGACCAGGGTGAGTGTCACGGAACACACAACGCTTGCGGCGCCCACGGCCAGCAGGGCCCAAACGCCGGTCCCTTGCGGCCTGGATTCCGAGAGAACGATAGGGTACTTCCGCTCTTTCGCCGCGGTTCGATCAGAAGGTGGAGATCTGGGCTCCGCTTCCACAGGGGCGTCGTTATCCTTTCCTTCTGAAACCTGCTCCTGGGGGCCTGCTGGTTCCTGAGCCTCAAAGGTCAGGAAGGGCTCAATAGCGCCTAGAACGCTGTCGCCGAGGCCGGGTACCTGGCGCAGGTCTTCCAGGCTCTGATAAGGGCGGCCCGCGATAATGCGGCTGGCTAATTGAGGACCGACGCCCGGAAGCTGGCGCAATTCCTCCTCGTTCGCTGAGTTTGGATTTAGAACCGGATCCTCGGTTTGGGTCATTCTCGACTCGTGCGGGAGTCGGGGAAAAGAAAAATGGGCGGCTTGCGCCGCCCATTTTACCTTATGAGGCGTTGAGGATTACTCCGCCTTGACTTCGATCTTCCTGGGTCGGGCATCATCGGCCTTGGGGACACGCACGGTCAGCAGTCCCTTCTCGACCTTGGCCTCGATCTCATCCGCGTTGACGGCCTCGGGCAATCGGATCTGGCGGTAGAAGCTGCGATTCAGCTCGCCTAAGAGCTTCTGGCTGTCGCCGTTCTCCTCAAGAGTGATTTCACCGCTCATCGTTACCAGATCGTCGAGCACCTCAACCGTCACGTCCTCGGCCGATAGACCAGGCACGGCGGCAGTGATCAGGTAGGCCTCATCGTCTGACTGCACGTCGATCGGCATTCGCCGGCCGCCGTTGAAGCCCATGGGGCGATACCCGTATCGACGTCTTCGCCTCGGATAACCTCTGTAGTAACTTAGCATCGTCTTACCTCCTAGGATTTCCTTTGTCATCGCGTTCGACACTATGCTAATTGGGAACCGTCAGAAACAGATATGCGTGGCGTAGGAGGATTGTTAACTGCGGA
>JBGMQN010000095.1:0-14963 GCA_048054495.1 Anaerolineales bacterium | reverse complement strand
ATTGGGAACCGTCAGAAACAGATATGCGTGGCGTAGGAGGATTGTTAACTGCGGATCGTACGGTTCACCGACGAAACCATAGACAAAGCGCCGACATCGCAGCCAGCCCCCACGCTGCCCACAGCCGTGCCGCCCGATACCCAGCAGGGCAGCTGGGCGCTCCCCTTCACCTACCAGTTCCCGGAAGGCACCTGGAGAGTGGGATTTCACCGCTACGCGCTGCGTGTCGACTGTCCCATCCTGGCGCAGGAAGGCCTTGCCGGAGAGTGGCGGGGTTTCGTCGTTTCGAACGACTCTAGCTTGCTGAACACGCCGGTTTATTTGCGCCTGGGTGGGCTGAGCACCGGCACGCTGGGTCTGCCCAACGTACAAACCATCCACCCCGACCAGCTCACGATCGCCGTCGTGACCATCCTCGGAGTCACGGAGGAGCAAGCCTCCGTCGCGGCCGAATCCGACGACTGCGTGGTATTCGTCGCCTGGGATGGTTCTCGCGCGGAGCAGCTGGCGCCTGCGGAACCCTATAAACCGTAGCTTTGGGAGCCGACAGGTTCGCGCGGCTCGAGATCCAGCTCCGCAAGCTCAAATCCGTCCGATTTGTCTGAGGATGTCCGCACAATGTTCCTAACGGGAATGCTCTAGCATCCACTCGTAAAGCGCTGGATCCCGATAGGCACGCTCGTAGGCACCGATGTGGCCTTCGTCCTCATACAGCTCCCACTCCACATCCCCCGAACATTGCTGCTGAAGCGCCACCACATTCATTTGAGACGCGCGTGCCTCCGAGATCCGATCCTGCGCGCCATGGATAGCCCGGATCGGCAGGTCCGCCAACCGGCAGAGGGTCTCCGGCTCGGGCACGAAGGGCGTTCGATACCCGCTTCCCGATATGGAGACCATGGCCGCAAACCGATCAGGATAGGCGGTCGCCAGCCACCACGCGCCGTAGCCTCCCATGCTCAGGCCGGTCAAATACACGCGGTCCATGTCCACCCGGTAGGTCTCCGCCACCTCATCCAGTAAAGCAGCCAGGGCTGGAATCATTCCCGGTGACCACCAGGTCTCCCCCGGAAATGCCTGCGGCGAGATGACGACGAAGGGGAAATCCTCCGGTTGCTCACCCGCCAGCAGCACCGCCGGCAATCCGAAGCTCAGGACGAAGGTCGAGTCGTAATCCTCATCTCCCGATCCATGCAGGAAGAAGATCAATGGCCATTCACGCTCCGGGTCGCCCCCGTAGCCCTCCGGAAGGTAGACTAGATAACGCAATTCATCATGGACTGTGGGCGTACCTTCCAACGTTTCCGGCATTTGGAACGCAGCCTGAAGGTGCACTCCCGTGGGCAGCTGAGGATCGAGTTGAACCACTCCTTCCTGACTGTCCTGAGACCCGTTTGAAGCCTCTCCGCCAGGAGCCGGATCCTGCTCTTCGGTCGATCCAGCGGTCTGGCAAGCGGCCAGAAGCACCGCAATCGCGAGCATCAAAACCAGTTTTTGTGAATTCATGCCTTTGTAAACCTTCCCTCTGGCCAGTCTCGGTTCGTGGTTAGAATCAGGATCAATTCCATGCGTTCTACATTTGGGTTGATCTTGATCTCTGCCAGCGCCTTGGCGTTCGAGGTCACTCTGACACGCATCTTCGCCGTTCAACAGTTCCATAGCTTCGCTTTCCTGGTCATCGGTCTAGCGGTGATGGGCTTCGCAGCCAGCGGTGTGATCCTATCCTACAGGCCATACGGTAGCTCGCTGATCGCCCTCTGCCTAGCGTACTCCGTCGCCATTTTTATCGCGTATGCCGTAATCAACTTCTTGACGTTCGATTCCTACAGCATCGCCTGGGATCGACGCCAAATCTGGATCCTGTTCCTGTACTTCCTGTCGGCCGCCGCGCCGTTTCTTTTCGCAGGGTGGGTCATTGGCGCCAACCTCACCGCAGCCGGGCCCCACGCCTATCGACCCTATGCGGCCAATCTCATGGGTTCGGCCCTGGGTGTGCCCTTGGCGTTGGTGGCCATACCCTTGCTGGGTGCCGAGGGCGCCGTGTTGTTCTCGATCACGCTTGGAGTGCTGGCGGCAGCCGCCTTTTCGGTGGGGGGCCGGACCCAATGGGTTCTCCTGGGAGGCGGCCTGATATTGGGGGTGCTGTCCGCTGCAGTCCCCTCCCAGTTCGCCCTGCGGCTCTCCCCCTACAAGCCGCTTTCTCTCACCGAACTGGCCCCGGAAGCGCAAACGACGATCAGCCGCTGGACGCCCGCCGCGCGCATCGACGTCGTTGAATCCGGCGGCACGCACGTATTCCCGGGCCTCAGTCTGAATGCAGGCCTGGAACTACCTCAGCAGGCAGCGCTCTTCGTCGATGGGGACGGCCCGTTCCCCATTACAAATCTATCGCCCGCATCGTCGGAGGCTGCGATATTGGCGGGTCATATGCCTGCGGCGCTCGCTTATCAGCTGCGTCCCGGGGCGAATAGCCTGCTGCTCCAGTCGGGGGCGGGGCTAGAGGTACTGGTGGCCTTAGGAAGTGGCGCGGATCGCGTTCACGTCGCGCTCGATGAACCTGCCGTTTTCGATGTCCTGGACGGGCCGTATGAGGAATTCAGCAAGGGCTTGCTGCAGGATGCGCGAATCGAGCGGCTCAAGCGTCCAAGCCGGGGGGCACTTCTCGAGGGGGACGAGCAGTATGACATCGTGCACTACGCCCTGAGCGATCCCTTTCGACCGGTAACCAACGGCGCCTTCAGCCTGACAGAGCAATATGCACTGACTGTGGAGTCTCTTTCCGATGCCATGGATCGACTCTCGGAGAATGGGCTTCTCGTGCTCACTCGCTGGCTGGGGACGCCGCCCAGCGAGTCCGCGCGCGCATGGGCCACGCTGCTGGCCGCAATGGATTCGGGGGAGGTCGAGGATCGGGTCCTGGCTTTCCGAGGCATGCGCACCGCCACCATGATCGCCTCCCCTCGCCCCTTCACCTCGGAGGAACTACAGGTGACGCGGGATTTCCTGGAACTCAATGGCTACGATCCGATCTGGCTGCCGGATCTGAAGCCGGCAGAGCTGAATCAACGCAATCGGCTGCCCGAGCCGGCCTATCACGAACTCTATTTGGCGCTGCTTCAATCCCCGCGGAGCACGATTGATTCGTACGAGTTCAACCTGCGTCCACCCACCGACGACCGCCCCTACTTCTATCACTTCTTTCGCTGGGCTCAGACGCCCGAGGTGCTGTCTTCGCTGGGACAGACCTGGCAGCCCTTCGGAGGAAGCGGCTATCTGGTGCTGGTGGCACTGCTGGCGATGGTACTGCTGATCGCGGCAGTCCTGCTGATCTTTCCCAGTTTCGCCCGCACCAGCCCCTCCGCTCCAGGGATCGCGTACTTCGCCGGCATCGGCGCCGCGTATCTAATGGTAGAGATTCCCCTCATTCAGCAATTCACGCTCCTGCTGGATCGCCCTGCTCTGGCGCTGGCTATGGTCCTGTTTACCTTGCTGCTGACATCCGGAATCGGGAGCTGGTTTTCCGTCAGGCTGCCACTGAGACGGTCGCTTGCGGTCCTGGTGGCGCTGGTGATCCTGACTGCCCTGGTGTTGCCCTCTCTGATGCGGCTTGGCCTTTCCTGGCCATTATGGGCGCGCCTGGTTCTGGCGGCTCTCGTCCTGGCTCCGTTGGGAACGCTCATGGGGATCCCGTTCGCCTCCGGCTTGCGGCGCATTGGACCCACACAAATTCCCTGGGCTTGGTCGGCAAATGGAGCACTTTCGGGGGTTGGCGGCGTGGTGGCCGCCATGCTCACGCTGGATCTCGGCTTTCGCGTGGCCCTAATAATCGGGGCGCTCGCTTATCTTGGGGCGCTGCTGGCCGCACGGACCTTAGTCGGAGCCCGGCTCACGAACCAGGGGGACGAACCTCACGCCGCCTAAGCTGGTGCTTTCGTAGACATCCGCTCCTGTGCGGCGGACGCTCCACAGCTCCTGGAAGCCCCCTACCGGGCCCACCGGAATGACCAGGACTCCCCCCACCTTCAGCTGCCCCAGCAGCGGCTGCGGAACGTGATCCGGTGCGGCGGTCACGATGATGGCGTCAAAAGGCGCGGCCTGCTCCCACCCGAAGTAGCCATCCGCCCGCTTCAGATTCAGATCGGCGTAATCGAGCTCCTCGAGCACCGAGGCGGCCGACTCCGCGAGCGGCCCCACGATTTCGATCGAGTACACCTCCATTCCCAGCTCCGACAAGACGGCCGCTTGATATCCGGAACCCGTGCCTATCTCCAACACGCGATCCCCCGGCTCCAGCTCGAGCGCCTCGGTCATCAGCGCCACGATGTAGGGCTGCGAAATGGTCTGTCCATATCCGATGGGGAGAGGATGGTTGGCGTAGGCTTGATCCCGGTACTCGGGCGGCACGAATCTGTGACGCGGCACCGTGCGCATGGCCTGAATCACCGCGGGGTCTTCGATGCCGTAACCAGTGATCCCGGTCTCAACGAGTTCTTCGCGTGCAGCAGCGAACGGATCGGACGGAAGCGGAGTCTGGGTGGGGGATGGGGCTTCCGAGCAGGCCGCGATCAGCGCGCCAGCTGCCAGGAGCATGCGGAGTCGCATCGCGAAACGGATTCTACCCGCGCGTAGCGCGGGTATGGCGCGTAGCGCGGGTATGGCGCGCAGCGCGGGGTTCACGAGGGAGATGGGAGTCGTGAGCGTAAGGAGATGCGGGGCTGAAGCAGCCCGAGATGGACTGTATTGCGTTCTCTAGCGACAGTCGGCTATGAAGTGATGCCCAGCACGCGCAGCGGGGCGTAAAGAATGTCCGGAGCGAAGGCGTCC
This sequence comes from Anaerolineales bacterium, assembly GCA_048054495.1. Classification (GTDB taxonomy): domain Bacteria; phylum Chloroflexota; class Anaerolineae; order Anaerolineales; family E44-bin32; genus JADFRG01. The sequence goes on along the minus strand of JBGMQN010000095.1, from coordinate 10,139 downwards.
AAGAGGAAGAGCGTGCCCGCGCAGATAACCAGTAAGACCAGGCAACCCGCTCCTGCCAGCAGCCACCAAGAGCGGCGCCCTCCACTCGGATCCGCTTCGGCAACGGGGACCGGTGTCGGCCGGGCGATTGCTTCCTGCATAACCTCCGGGGTTGGGGCAGCTCCATATTGCACCGCCTCACCCATCACGGTCTCCGCCGTCTCGGGCGATGTGCCTTCGAAGCTTAAGGTAACGTTTTCTCCCAGGCCCAGCAGATCACCGGAAGCCAGGACGCGCGGCGCAACCAACCGCTCGCCGTTGACGAAACTCCCATTGGTGGAGCCCAGATCCTCGAGCACGTAGCCTCCCGGAGTACGGGTAAGGCGTGCGTGCTGACGCGAGACTTCCGGATCGCCGAGCGAAATGTCGTTGGTGACATCTCTGCCCATCAGCGTGACCTCCTTAGTCAGGTCAAACGCTGTTCCGGGGTTCGGGCCGGCCTTTACGACGAGACGGTGTGGGTTGTCAGCCATGGCGCCGGCTAGTGTACGACCGCTCAAGAATCAAGTCAAATACCCCTTGTGGGAAACAGGGGTGACTGGTCGCCTCCCCGTAACGACCGTATAATCTCCGCGGAAATGCAAATTATAGAGCTTTCTGAGTTTCGCGATGAAGAGGGCTTGATCAGCCTGGGGAACCGTGTGCGCGGCACGGTGAAGTTCGGCTTCGGCTGGTATGGGGACATGCAGGCTCAAGAACGCGTCACCCGCAAGCTTCAAGGTGTCTTGGACGACGATCATATGTTGCTGCTCAATGCACCGCTTGTGGGTACAGACGTCTTGGCCCCAATGATTCTTTTCAGCCCACAGGGCGTTCGATTGCTTTACCCGAGCACTATCCGGGGAAACCTACGTGCGCAGGACGATCGGTGGCTGACCTACAACAGTCGCGCACGCCAGTTCAAACCGAAGAAGCCCAATTTACAGTTCCGTGCGCTTGCATTCGCACGCGGTTTGATCCGGTACTTCGAAAGTCAGGGCTTCCCCTTGCCTCAGCTGGAGGCCGTGCTGCTCTTCACCAATCCCCAGACGCATGTCGATGCGGCCGGACCCCAGGCCCGAATCGTACTCGCAGACGCCTTCGAACACTTCGCAGCGAGTATTCTCGAAGAGCAAACCATCATGGATCAGGAAGACATCCACATGTTGGTGGATTCGCTCTTGAATCCCAAGCTGCCTGAGCCGGAACCCGAACTCGATGAAGCAGGCGAGGAGTCCTTTGAGTCGGAAGCCCTCCGGCCCCGCGAGGACCGGCAGGACCTCAGAGCCATGCGACGTTTCGGCAGTTTCACGACCCGACAATGGATCGTCATTGGGGTACTGGGGGTCTTCCAATTGATTCTGGTGCTCGCAATCGCCTTCATCGTGCTGGGAGACGTCATCTTTAGCTGACCTTGCCCTTCCTCTCCCTGATCATCCCCGCGTACAACGAAGAACAGCGCCTTCCACGTACCCTCACCAAGATTCAATCCTTCCTGAAGGACCAACCCTACGAATCAGAAGTCTTGGTGGTCGAGAACGGGAGCAGGGATCGGACCGCGGCCATTGCCGAAGAGTTTTCCTCCCTCGTGCGTTTGTTGAGGGAGCCGGAGCGTGGCAAGGGGCGGGCCGTCCGGCGCGGGATGGTGGAGGCCAGCGGAGATTTCCGCTTCATCTGCGACGCCGATCTCTCAATGCCCATTGAAGAGGTAAACCGCTTCCTCCCGCCACAGCTTGTGGAATACGATATTGCGATCGCCTCACGAGAGGTTGCCGGCGCCGTACGCCACAATGAACCCGCCTATCGTCACTGGATCGGCCGTATCTTCAACCTTCTGGTTCGGACAATGGCGGTTCCCGGATTTCAAGACACGCAATGTGGATTTAAGTGCTTCACCGCCGAAGCAGCAGAAGCGCTGTTCCCCTTACAGCGCATCGACGGATGGACCTTCGATGTCGAAATACTTTACATCGCGCTTCGATTGGGCTACCGAGTCAAAGAAGTGCCCATCAACTGGTATTACTTTCCGGGGAGCCGTGTGCGCATGGTTCGTGATTCCTGGCTCATGCTCACCGACCTGTTTCGCATTCGAAGCAACTGGCGGCGAGGGCTCTACCAGCCCGCCACCGGTTCGAATCCGGGTTGAGCGTTGAGAGTGCAGCCCGATCTCGATCGTGAGTTGGAACTGTTTTCAAGCGGCCACCGCTACGTCGCCGGCATAGATGAAGTCGGACGGGGCGCTCTGGCCGGGCCGGTCGTGGCGGCCGCGGTCGTACTGCCCCTGGACCGCTTTGACCTGGCGCGTGGATTGTCTGAAGTGCGAGACTCAAAGCAATTGACTCCTGCCGCACGCGATCGCTGTGATGGGCAGGTTCGCGAGCTAGCGGTTGCGGTCGGTATCGGCGAGGCCTCCGCCAAGGAAGTCGATGAACAGGGCTTGCTGCCCGCCACTCGAGCCGCCATGCGGCGTGCCGTGGAAGCGCTCGACCCGGCGCCTTCCTGCCTGCTTATCGACCACATCCGGATCCCCGAATTAGAACTCCCACAGGAGGCCATCACCCGCGGAGATCAGAGCGTGCTCTCGATCGCGGCCGCCTCCGTAGTGGCGAAAGTATGGCGGGACCGTTGGATGGCCGCGCTCGGCGCCCGCTTTGCCAGCTACGGGTTTGAGCAACACAAAGGATACGGCACCGCACAGCATCGACGGGCGCTTGCACGCCTAGGTCCGTGCCCTGAGCATCGGCGTTCCTATGCCCCGGTGCAGAGAGCTCTCTCCCTGGCCTGATCTTCAAGGAAACCATGTAAGCTCGCTGCGCGCTCGATCCCGAGCCGCTGCGCACGTCCCTCATACTGCAATCGTCCTCGCCCAACCCTCCTTTTGACACATGGGTCCCGGCGCTCGGATGCTAGAATCACCCATACCGTTCCTCAATCGAGCGCGATTGTCACTGGCCCAGTTCTTTTCCCCTCAATCCATCGCCGTCGTCGGCGCCTCCACTGACCCCACAAAGCTGGGTCATGTAATCCTCAATAACCTGCTGAGTGGCAGATTCTTAGGGCAGGGTCGCACGCTTTATCCCATCAACCCTAAGGCGAAAGAAATACTGGGCCAGCCCGCTTATGCATCTGTCTTGGATGTGCCAGATCCGATCGACCTGGCGGTAATCGCCATTCCCTACCCGACCGTGCCTGCAGCCGTAGCGGAGTGCGGAGAAAAGGGGATTCCCGCGGCAATTGTGATCAGCGCCGGCTTTCGCGAGGCAGGGTTGGAAGGAGCCGCCCGCGAGCGAGAGCTTCTGGAAGCGGCAAGCAAATATGGCGTTCGCTTGATCGGCCCGAATTGCTTTGGCGTGATTGATACCTTTACGCCCATGAACGCCACTTTCTCCGCCGGCATGCCGCCCGCCGGGCCGATGGGTTTCATGTCACAGTCCGGCGCGCTGGGTGCGGCCATCCTGGATTGGGCCATGGCCGGGCGCCTCGGTCTGAGCAAATTCGTATCCCTGGGCAATAAGGCCGATGTGTCCGAATCGGACCTCCTGAGGGAGTGGGCCGATGATCCCAGCTTGCGCGTCATCCTGATCTACACGGAAGGTCTGCCGGACGGTCAGGAGTTCATTCGGGTGGCCAGGAGAGTCAGCAAGGTTAAACCTGTGGTCGCTATCAAGTCGGGAATCACCCAAGCCGGCGCAAGAGCCGTGAGCTCGCACACCGGCTCGCTGGCCGGATCCGAGCAGGCCTACACGGCCGCGTTCCGACAGGCAGGCGTCATTCGAGCCAATTCCCTGGAGGAGCTGCTGGACTTTGCGCTGGCCTTCGGCTATCTCCCGCGCCTGCAGGGTGACCGCGTGGCCATTGTCACCAATGCCGGCGGCCCCGGGATTCTGGCCACCGACGCGGTTGAGCGTTACGGTTTGAGGCTCGCACGCTTTGAGCCCGAGCGACTGAAGGAACTCGAGCAGTTCCTGCCCGATGCAGCGAGTGCCGCCAATCCGGTTGACTTGCTGGGAGATGCGAGGGAGGACCGCTACGAGTTCGCGCTGGACAAGATCATCGGAGATCCGAACGTGGATGCCATCTTGGTGCTGGTCACCCCACAGGCCATGACCGATGTCGAACGGACGGCTGAGGTGATCGTCGACGCCGCTTCGCGTGCCGGCGTACCGGTGCTGGCGTGCCTGATGGGCCAGGCCAGCCTGGGGCGCGGCCCGGAGATCCTGAATAGCAACAATGTGCCGCGATTTCCATTCCCCGAGCGCGCGGCCCGCGCGCTTTACGCAATGAACTCTTATCGCAACTACGCCCAGGAACCGTTGCCTGAGTTGGAGACTCAAGCGGTCGAGCGTGAGGCCGTCAACCAGGTCATCCAGTCGGTGAGGGAGGCGGGCCGGTTAACGATCGGGGATTTTGAATCCCGCGACATTCTCGCGGCATATGGCTTTGCGGCTCCCGAAGCGGAGCTGGCCAGCTCGGCCGATGAGGCGGTTGATATTGCGAAGCAGATCGGCTACCCGGTCGTATTGAAGGTGGCTTCGCCGGACATCCTGCATAAGACCGATGTCGGCGGCGTACGGGTTGGGCTGCAAGATGCCGCGGACGTCCGAGATGCCTTCGATCTCATCACCTACCGCGCCACGCGCTACCTCCCGGAAGCTCGACTGTGGGGTTGCATGGTGCAGAAGATGGCTCCGCCCGGCCTCGAGGTCTTGATCGGGATGAACCGCGACCCACAGTTCGGCCCGCTGGTGACCTTCGCGTTGGGCGGAATCTACGTTGAGATTCTCAAGGATGCCGCCTTTCGCTTGGCGCCCTTCTCAAGAGCGGAGGCAGAGGCCATGTTGGACGAGATCCGTGCCAGTGCCTTGTTGGAGGGCGTGCGAGGGGAGCCGCCTGCGGATCGTGGTGCGCTCGTGGATGCGTTGTTGCGGGTCGGCCAGCTGGTGACGGATTTTCCGGAGATTGAAGAGCTGGACATCAATCCCTTTGTTGTATACGAGCGGGGCCAGGGCGGAGCCGCCCTGGACATGCGATTGGTGCTAGCAGCCCAGTCGGATGGTTCGGGCTCGAGGAGTCAGCTATGAACGCCTTATTTGTAACGTCTGTGGAACCCCATTCCGGCAAGACCGCGGTGTGCCTGGCGCTCGGAAAGCAGCTCCAGGCCAGGGGAAAGGTGGTGGGCTACCTGAAGCCCATGAGCACCCAGCCCTGGCGCACGCCGCAAGGATCCCTGGGAGACGAGGACACCGGCTTCGTCCGCAGAGCACTGGGTCTGGAGATCCCTGAGTCCCCAGTTATCGTCACCTCCGAGACCCTGCACGAGCGACTTCGGGGAGGCTACCAGGGCATGCTCCTGGACCAGATCAAGGCAGCCGCAGAGAACGCGGCTCGCGAGGTCGACCTCTTGCTGCTGGAGGGTGGCGCTTCACTCAGAGAGGGCTATGCCATGGGCCTTTCAAACGTTCGACTGGCGGAGGCTCTCGGCGCTCCAGTGCTCGCACTCGTGCGCTGCCATAACGAAATGCAGATCGTGGATGACGCTCTTGCGGCACGCTTTCGGCTGGGAGATCAATTGCTCGGTGTCATACTCAACCACGTGCCAGATAGGACGAGCGAATTCCTGGAGGAGATCGCCCGTCCGTACCTCGAGAAAGAAGGCGTTCGAGTGCTTGGTGCGCTCCCGCAGCGCCCGCGCCTGTCCGCCCTGAGCGTTGGCGAACTAAAGGAGCTGTTGGAAGCGGAGGTGCTGTCGGAGACCTATGATCCGGAGGCCTTGATCGAGACCTTTACGGTCGGCGCCATGACCGCGGAGGCCGCGCTGGCCAGGTTTCGGCGGCAGAAAAACAAGGCCGTCATCACCGGTGGCGACCGATCCGACATCCAGTTGGCGGCGTTGGAAACCTCCACCGCGGCCCTGATCCTGACCGGTAACCTCCAGCCCAGTCCCCTCATCATTCAGCAGGCCGACTCCCTCGGCATTCCTGTGCTGCTGGTGCAGTCCGCCACGATGGAGACCGTCAACCGCATCGAGCAGGTCTCCAGCCGCACGCGTCTCGGCCAGCCGGAGAAGCTGGAGACCTTCATGAAACTCATGGGGGATCACGTTGACACGGAGGCCATATTCGGCGCACTGGGCCTCAGTTGACTCGGCCTCCGTCCCGGATCAACTATCCGCTGGATTTCGCGCTATCTTGGATGATGGCGCACGATCGGATCCCTCAGATCATCACGCCCCGTCGCTCGGCCCACTTTGCACCCAGGTCACGCAACATCTCATCTCCCAGCGACTGAGCCGCCAATCTGAACAAGACCTGCTCTTCCTTCGCGAAGTGCTGGCGGGCGAATTCGACGACGTGTAATACTCGCCGTTGAGTCTCCGCGAGATCCACGAGGCCCGGGATCTGCGCCAGAGCCTGCTCGATCTCCTCATGCTCCGCCCGCATCATTGACAAGGGGCCCCCCTCACCGAGATGCGGGTCCAAAGCACGAAAGAGCAGTTCCTCCTCCAGTTGGGCATGCGTGGCCAATGCAGCGGCAAGCATAGCCGCCTGGCTCTTGAGAACCGCCAATTCCTCGACCGACGGCACGGTCTGCTCAAGGTGGGTGAACTGAGCGTAGAACACGCCGTGTTCTCCTCGTAATGCGTCCGTGAGATTCATCAGCCTTTCCTCCATTCTTCCGCGCTTAATAAACCCGGTCAAGTCGCCGTGGCACTTAGAATTCCCGGATCACCAACTTGATGGGTCGTTACGCTGGGGGCAGCGTGCCGGCCGCTAACGAAAGCTGCCCAATGCTGTAGCCGCCCCATTGTACCCACGGCCGCCCCGCAAGCCGCTTTCGGCTGGGGCAATTAATGCAGCGGGTTTAGGCAGCAGCATGGAAAACCTTAAGCGTGCGCGCCTGCTCTGGGTCGAGGCCCGCCTGACCTCAGGTCTTTTCTGGCCCGACAGGGAACAAGGCGGCCCAAAAGGGCGATCGGTTATACTGCATCGGCCTCATCCAAGGGAGACACGAAAGATTCCCAATGGGCAAGTTGACGATGGCAAAAAGCGCATTTGGTTCTCTCGATAAACTGAGCACGAAGGAAGGAACGATCAACATCCACCGGCTGTCGGCGCTGGAAGCCGCCGGGTTCGGGCGCGTGTCGAGCCTACCCTTCTCTTTACGTGTGCTGCTCGAATCCGTACTGCGCCAGATCGATGGCCGCGCGTTCACCGAGCAGGACGTAGCTGCACTGGCCAACTGGCAACCCAATGCTCCCAAGCAGCCGGATGTTCCGTTCCTACCTGCGCGCGTGATCATGCAGGATCTGACGGGCGTGCCGGCCATCGTTGACCTGGCAGCCATGCGCTCCGCGCTCGATCGCCTGGGAGGCGACCCCACCAGGATCAATCCGGTGCTCCCGGTCGATCTGGTTATCGATCATTCGGTCCAGGTGGATTTCTTTGCCTCAGCGGAGGCACTGCGACGGAACGCGGAGATCGAGTTCCAGCGCAATAAAGAACGCTACGAGTTTCTTCGCTGGGGGACGGAAGTGTTCGACAACTTCCGGGTAGTCCCCCCGGCCACCGGGATCGTGCATCAGGTCAATTTGGAGTATTTGGCCAGAGTCGTCCTAACCAAGGAATTCGATGGAGAAACGGTGGCCTTCCCGGACACCGTAGTCGGTACAGACTCCCACACGCCGATGATCAACGGCTTGGGCGTGCTGGGCTGGGGCGTGGGCGGCATCGAAGCCGAGGCCGCCATGCTCGGCCAGCCGCTCGTCATGGTGGCGCCGGAAGTCGTTGGATTCAAGCTCATCGGCGCACTGCCGGAAGGCACGACCGCCACCGACCTGGTGCTGACGGTAACCCAACAGCTGCGTGAACATGGCGTGGTCGGCAAGTTCGTCGAGTTCTTAGGCCCTGGCCTGTCCTCCATGTCGCTCCCCGACCGGGCTACGCTCAGCAACATGGCGCCCGAGTACGGTGCCACGGTGGGCTACTTTCCGGTCGATGATGAAACGCTTCGCTACATGCGCCTGACCGGCCGCGACGAAGACCTGATCGATCTGGTGGAGCGCTACTGCAAGGCTCAGGGGCTCTTCCGCACAGAGGACACTCCCGATCCGACCTACAGCGAGGTGCTGGAGCTGGACATGGGTACGGTCGAAACCAGTCTGGCCGGTCCCAGGCGTCCCCAGGACCGCATCCCGATGACCCAGATGAGGAAGGTCTTTCAGAAGGGGCTCACGGAGGAAGTCAGCCGGGGCGGCTTTGGGCTGAGTCCGGAGGCGGCCCGCGTCACTGCCTCCGTCCGGTGCAACGGCCATGTGGAAGAGATCGGGCACGGCGCGGTCGTGATCGCGGCCATCACCTCCTGCACCAACACTTCTAACCCATCCGTCATGGTCGGCGCGGGTTTGCTTGCGAAGAAAGCGGTGGAACGCGGGCTGCGCGTGAAGCCCTATGTGAAGACCAGTCTGGCGCCCGGCTCGAGAGTCGTGACCGATTATCTGCAGGAAGCGGATCTGCTTGAGCCGCTGGCCGAGCTTGGATTCAACATCGTGGGCTATGGCTGCACCACGTGTATTGGCAACAGCGGCCCTCTACCGGGCGAGGTGGTGAAGGCCATCAGCGAGGCGGATCTCGTGACCGCCGCGGTGCTTTCAGGAAACCGAAATTTCGAGGCCCGCATCAGTCCAAACGTGAGAGCGAACTACCTCGCCTCTCCTCCGCTTGTAGTGGCATTTGCGCTGGCCGGCCGGGCCGACATCGACCTGGCAAGTGATCCGCTAGGTAGCGATCCTTCCGGCAAGCCTGTGTACCTTCGTGAAATCTGGCCGGCCCAGGAAGAGATCCAGTCGGTGATCGAGCGTTCCGTTAGTGCCGAGATGTTTGAGCGTCGCTATCAGGACGTCTATACCGGCAACCAGACCTGGAACGAGATCCCCATCGCCGGAGGGGCACTCTACGAATGGTCGGAAGACTCCACCTACATCCAGGAACCGCCGTTCTTTGTCGATCTGTCTCCGGAGCTTCCTGCGCTGGAGGATATTCGAGGCGCGCGGGTACTGATATTACTTGGCGACTCGGTCACAACGGATCATGTCTCGCCAGCCGGAGCCATCCCCGCCGGCGGGCCGGCGGGGAAATACCTGATCGAGCGAGGGGTTAAACCGCGCGATTTCAACTCCTTCGGGGCTCGGCGGGGCAACGACCGCGTGATGACCCGCGGCACGTTTGGGAACATCCGCATCAAGAACCTACTGCTCGATGGAGTGGAGGGCGCCGATACGCTGCACTTCCCCGATCGGGAACGCATGAGTATATTCGAGGCCGCGCTCAAGTATCGTGAGCAAGGAACTCCACTGGTCGTCCTGGCCGGCGCCGAATACGGGACAGGCTCCTCCCGCGATTGGGCCGCAAAGGGAACCTGGCTGCTCGGCGTACGGGCGGTGCTGGCGCAGTCTTTCGAGCGCATCCACCGCTCCAACCTGGTGGGCATGGGTGTGCTTCCCCTGGAGTTCGAGGGTGCGGCCGCCCTCGGCCTGACCGGGCGCGAAACGTTCGACATCACGAACCTGGGCGACCTGCGGTCAGGCGCCCTCGTACAGGTGAGGGCCGAGCGGGAAGACGGCTCGGTGATCGAGTTCGAGGCTCTAGCTCGCATCGACACCTCCATCGAGCTCGACTATTACCGCAACGGCGGCATCCTGCACACGGTGCTGCGGAAGATCTTGCAGGAGAGCTAGCGCCCCCTCCCCGGGGGAGCTCCCCGAGCACCCCCGAAACGACCCCTTCCAATTCCTGCGCATCCTGAGATGTTGCACCTCGCCCGCAGCGCTCGTACGGATTTCCTTCAGGCGGCCGCATTAACCGAACCCCCCGCGGCAAGCCCGTGGAATCGAAAAGCGAGGCAGCGGCAGCAAGCCTCGCTTTTCCGTCAATCCCTTGCGAGCAACCGCTTCGACTTGATGCCAACCCGAAGCCGCTAGCAAGGGTTTTTGATTGTGGCGGGGGTTTTTAGCCCGCCTTGATTTCATTATAGGAATGGGCCGAGGGAATGGGGCTTTGTGTAAGCGGTCTGTAAGGAGGAGATTGCTTCGCTACGCTCGCAATGACATCGTCACTGCGAGGAGC
>JBGMQN010000039.1:34878-42175 GCA_048054495.1 Anaerolineales bacterium | reverse complement strand
AGGCTACGCGCCGAACTTATTGAGGCGGCCGGCGTGGGCGAGCAGCAGCGCCATCAAGGACTTGGCGGGAAAGGTTCCCAGCCCACCACGCGCACATATGCGCTCTCCAAAACCCTGAGAATCATCGGGTCGCACGGTATCGGGCGCCCATAGCAATAGAGGCACGGGATGCCAGGAGTGTGATCGCATCCGTGCCGGAGTGGAGTGATCACCCGTCACCGCGAGCACTGCCGGCTCCAGATCCATCAACCGGCCAAGCTCCTGGTCTACCGTCTCAATAACCGCAGCCTTCCCCTCAAAGTCTCCGTCTTCGCCCCGGCTATCGGTGGCCTTGATGTGAATGAAGGCGAAATCGAAACCTTCCCATCGGGGTCCGAGGGCGGAGAATTCATCGTCGGGATCCTCACCTTCAAACTCCAGGATTTCCATTCCAACCAGCTTGGCGGCACCTTTGTACATCGGATATACCGCTACACAGACCGCATTCAGACCGTAATTCGGGCCGAATTGCGGCAACTCAGGATTGGTCGAAAATCCTCGCAGGGTCAGCCCATTGGCTTGAGGTTCTCGGGCCAGCACGGAACGAGAGGCGTCGATCCATCGGTTGAACAGCTCTGCTGAAGCCTGTGACTGCGGTTTTTCGGGAATAACATCCAGCGGAGCCAGGCCCACTTGCTGGGGGTCAGTATCCGCAAGATCTGACTCAAGTCCTTCTCCTCTAGCAACGAGGGCGAAGCGATATTCCCGAACATGACGGATCTCGAATGTGTAGCCGGGGATCTCAATCGAGTCCAGTTGCTCCACCAGTGGGGCGGCCGCCTCGGATGGCAGTCGGCCTGCGCGTCGATCTGTGATCAGGCCATCGCTATCGAGTGTGCAGAAATTTCCCCTCGCCGCCACATCCCCTCTGGCGACCTGCAATCCCACGCCGGTGGCCTCAAGGACGCCGCGGCCGACATCGTATTTCAGAGGGTCGTACCCGAAGAGCGCCAGGTGCGCCGGACCTGACCCGGCTGTTACACCCCGAAGAATCGGGATCGTTAGTCCAGTCGTTCCTTCTTGAGCCAGCCGGTCAAGATTAGGGGTCGCGGCTGCTTCCAGCGCGGTTGCCCCTCCAGACTGCATGGGGAGGCCGCCAAGCCCATCTAAAATGAGCAGAATGATTTTCGCTGAGGATGGACGGTGTAGCTGGGTCAGTAATCCGAGTGAATGCATAGGTGGGCAAGGAGAAGCCCCCGTGTCCGGGGGCTATGAGTCGCGTGCTGCCAGGGTTACATGATGGCTGCCTGGTCGCCCTCGCTCTCAAAGAGATGGATATTCTCAATGTTGAAGGCCACTTGGACTTCGTTTCCGGCTCGCATGGATGTGCGTGGATCGACTCGGCCGACAAAAGAATTCCCCTTGGCTTCCAGGTGAAGGTAGACCTCGCTCCCCATAAGCTCTGTCACATCCACTCTGGCCTCTACCAAGGAGGTCTGAACATCGGCGGGGGTGAAAACTGGATCGTGGATGTCTTCCGGTCGAATGCCAAAGACGACCTGTTTTCCAACGTACTCCTGGTATTTAGCTGTTTTTGATTCAGGAACCACGGCATTGAACGCCTCCGAGTTGATGATCAGGTCCCCATTTGATCGGTCTAGCTTGGCATCAAAGAAGTTCATCGCGGGCGATCCAATAAATCCGGCCACGAAGACATTCGAGGGATAGTCGTACAGTTTTTGGGGCGTATCGACCTGCTGTATGACACCAAGCCGAATCACTGCGATCCGGGTGGCCATCGTCATCGCCTCCACCTGGTCGTGCGTCACGTAGATAAAGGTTGTGGCAAGCTGCTGGTGGAGCTTCGTGATTTCGGCGCGGGTCTGAACGCGCAGCTTAGCATCCAGGTTGGATAGCGGCTCATCAAATAGGAAAACGCTAGGTTCGCGAACGATTGCCCGACCCACTGCCACGCGCTGCCGCTGTCCACCAGAGAGCTGGCGGGGTTTGCGGTCCAGCAAAGATTCGATACCGAGGATCTCGGCTGCGTTCTGCACCCTCTTCACAATTTCGTCCTTCGGGGTTTTGCGCAGCTTAAGGCCAAATGCCATGTTGTCATACACCGACATATGCGGATAAAGCGCATAAGACTGAAACACCATGGCGATGTCGCGGTCCTTCGGCGCCACATCATTGACCACTCGATCGCTAATTAGGATCCGTCCGTCGGAGATCTCCTCCAGGCCGGCCAGCAGGCGTAATGCGGTTGTCTTTCCACAACCCGAGGGCCCCACGAGCACCAAGAATTCCTTGTCTTCGATCTCAATATACATGTCGTTGACAGCGACAACATCACCGAAATGCTTGTAGACGTGATCATAGGTTACGCTGGCCATGGATCGTCCTCCTCCCCGTTTGGTTTAGTGTTTCGCATTATACCTCTCGCGCTGCTACGAGGGATGCGGGGCCTCGGTGGACACTCGACAGGGTCTTTGGTATAGTCGCGGCGTGGGTGCTAAATCGAAGAAACAGTCCCGTCTGAGGACGCTGTGGAGCTGGCTTCAGCCTGGTCTGGGCATAAAGCGCTGGATCGCACTCCTGATCGCAGGAATCTTTCTAACGGCGCTTGGGATCTCCATCGGGGCTGCGGCGCTATCGGGCGAGCCTGGCTTCAACGAGGTCAACTCAGTGCCGGCTGGCGTTATGGTAGGCGTGCTGATATTCGCAGGCGTGGCGGCATCGTTGTTGGCGCTTTTTCGTCTCAATCGCAGTCTCCTCAGCCCATACGTAAAGCCTGGCGAGCCGGTCGTGGAAGTCGTGGCCAGGCACCGTCGACTGGGCAGGGGACCAAAAATTGTGGCCATTGGAGGCGGGACCGGCCTGGCGACGCTTCTAAGGGGTCTCAAGACGCACACACGCAATCTAACCGCCATCGTGACCATGGCTGACGATGGGGGATCTTCTGGCCGGCTACGCCGATCCCTGGGCCTGCCGCCGCCTGGTGACCTGCGGAGTTGTCTGGCAGCGCTGTCCGATGATGAAGACCTGTTGACGCAGCTCTTTCAATACCGGTTTCTCAAAGGAGAAGAGCTGGAAGGGCATTCATTCGGCAATCTGTTCATTGCGGCCCTGAGTGGGGTCACCGGTAGCTTCGACAGCGGCATTCTTGAGGCGGGCCGGGTCTTGGCCATACGGGGTCGGGTCTTGCCTTCCACATTGGCGGATGTCTCGCTCGCGGCGGACAAGACGCCCACACTGGAGTTTCGGGCAATTCGCGTTGAGGGGGAGAGCCGAATCCCAGACGTGCCGGGTCAGATCCGTCGCGTATACCTTGAGCCATCGGATCCACCCGCCTACCCAGAGGCGATCCATGCGCTGCTAAACGCCGATATGATCGTCATCGGACCCGGAAGTCTGTACACGAGCGTACTGCCGAATCTGCTGGTTCCTGACATCGCAGACGCCGTACGGTCGAGCCGGGCCTTCCGAGTTTACGTGTGCAACGTGGCCACACAAACGGGCGAGACCGATGATTACGATTGCGAAGCTCATTGGAGCGCCCTGGCTCAACACGCCGGTGATGGGCTGGTGGACGTGGTGGTAGCGAACGACTGCCTGGACATGGCCCTTCCAGAAGGCGTTTCACTGGTTGCACCGCCGGCAGAGGGCCTGAGGGATGTGCCGTTCTATTCTGCCGATATCATTGACCACGATGGCCCCTGGCGGCACCAATCTGATCAGCTTGCAGAGCGGCTGATCTCGCTCCTTGAGGAGAGAACGGGTCCGCTCGAGTGGCCGAAAGTAGACCCAATCGAGCGAGTCAGCGAATTGAACTAGCCTCGCCCTGAATCACATCACAACAGGGGATCACCTGCGAAGCTCTCGATCGGCCGTGGCGAGAACGTGGCGATTGAGTCCCCGGAATCGGAGAAACCAATGGCGACACGTATCGGAATCAACGGACTGGGCCGGATTGGTCGGCAGGTCCTGAAAGTGATGGTGGAAAAGTACTCGAGTGAGTTTGACATCGTGGCTTTCAATGACCTTGGGGATCTGGCCACGATGGCCCATCTGTTCAGGTACGACTCGAACTACGGGAGGTACGAGGGCACAGTCGAGATAACGGACGATGGATTGAGGGTCAATGGCGACCCCATCAAAGCCCTCTCCGAGCCTGAGCCCCCCAAGTTGCCTTGGGATGATCTAGGGGTCGATATCGTCATCGAATCCACTGGCATCTTCCGCACACACGAGCAGGCTACCCAGCACCTCAAGGCTGGTGCGAAGAAAGTTATCATCACCGCTCCTTCCAAGGACCCCGACGTCACGATCGTCTTGGGAGTGAACGAGGATATGTACGATCCTGCGACCCACCACGTGGTTTCCAATGCCAGCTGCACAACCAACTGCCTGGCACCTGCGGCGAAGGTCGTGCAGGATGAATTTGGGATCGAGAAGGCTTTGATGACGACTATTCACTCGTACACCGCTGGCCAACGACTGCTGGATCTGCCGCACAAAGACCTCCGGCGCGCGCGTGCCGCGGCGCTGAACATCATTCCGACCACCACAGGAGCGGCGCGGGCCATATCGCGTGTGATCCCCGAACTCGAGGGTAAATTCGATGGGTTCGCTATGCGTGTGCCAACTTCAACCGTCTCCGTAGTGGACTTTGTAGCGGTGTTGGAGCGCGGGGCCACCACCGAGGATCTTCACAAGGCGTTTCAAGCGGCCTCGGTAGGTCCAATGGAGGGAATCCTTGGCTTCAGCGAAGAACCGCTGGTCAGCTCCGACTACAAGATGGATCCTCGCTCGAGCATCATCGATGCACAGTTTACGATGGTGATGGACGGCAATCTGGCCAAAGTCGTAGCTTGGTACGACAACGAATGGGGCTACTCGGTTCGTACGGCTGATTTGGCAGCCCATATGGCCAAGTCCCTCTAGCCAAGTGAATCTAAGAACCCTGCCCGATCTCGACCTGCGCGGACGTCGGGTACTCATGCGCGTTGATTTCAATGTGCCTATGGAAGAGGGGGTCATTACGGACGATGCGCGAATCCGCGCTGCGCTGCCCACGATCCAATATTTGTTGGAACATGATGCCAGCGTAGTCATTTGCTCACACCTGGGCAGGCCGAAGGGGAAGGTGGTGGCGCAGCTCTCTTTGCGACCGATTGCGCAACGCCTGGAGCGATGGGTTGGAAGGCCGGTTGCCTTCGTTGGCCAGACGGTGGGCCCGGAAGCCACCAAAGCCGCGCAGGCCCTAGGGCCAGGCCAATTGCTGCTTCTAGAGAACACCCGATTCAATCCACAGGAAACGGACAATCAGCCCGATTTTGCGCGCGAGCTCGCAACTCTGGGCGAGGTTTACGTGAACGACGCATTTGGGACCGTTCATCGAGCTCACGCCTCCACCGAAGGAGTTGCGCACTACCTGCCTAGCGCAGCAGGGATGCTGGTTGAGCGCGAAGTTCAGTACCTGGAGACTGCCCTTCAGGATCCTGCTCGCCCGTTTGTTGCAGTGTTGGGTGGAGCCAAGATTTCGGACAAGATCGGCGTCGTGGGTAGCCTGATCGAGCGCACGGAGGCACTGTTAATCGGCGGCGGCATGGCCAATACCTTTCTGGCAGCGCAGGGCCACGATATGGCCGATTCGTTGGTAGAGCCTGGATCTTATGATGTGGCGCTCGAATTGATCGACAGAGCTAGGGAAAAATTGCACCTTCCTGCTGACGCCGTCGCGGCAGATGCCTTCTCGCCCGAGGCCGCCACGCATGTGGTGGATGTTGGCAATGTGCCTGGTGGCTGGCAAGTGCTGGATATTGGGCCACAGACGCTTGAAGCCTTCTCCCGCGCGGTCGGTCAGGCGGGGACCGTATTTTGGAACGGGCCCATGGGGGTCTTTGAGCTTGCGCCATTTGCAGCAGGAACGGTTGGCCTCGCGACCGCCATTGCACAGAGCAACGCTCTGAGCATTGTGGGAGGCGGAGATTCGGCGGCCGCCGTTCGACAGGCCGGCCTGGCAAATCAAATCAACCACCTCTCGACCGGTGGCGGCGCGGCGCTCGCCTTGCTGGAGGGTAAGCTGCTGCCAGGACTGGCGGTACTTCAGACCTAGTCCGCTTACCATTCCTTATCGGTCGCCCTGACAATTTACTCACTGTTCACCTCCCCATATTCTCCCCATAATTTGATGGTCCTAGGATCATGCTCAGAGGAATCTAATGCCATTTCAGCAAGGCGAAAACGTCGGACCGTACCGCATCATCGAGCAGCTCGGTCAGGGCGGCATGGCGACGGTGTTCAAGGCCTACCACCCGAACCTGGATCGCTACGTCGCGATCAAAGTACTGCACCCAGCCTTCATGCAAGACCCACAGTTTCTTGAGCGCTTCCAGCGAGAAGCCCGCGTGGTTGCCAAACTCGATCATTCCAATATCGTGCCGGTATTCGACTATGCAGATCACAACGGGCAGTCATATCTGGTCATGAAATTTATCGAGGGGGAAACGCTGAAGGCGGTGCTCGATCGCGGGTGGCCGAGCAAGAAGCAGATCCTCAGCATCGTTAAGTCGGTCGGCAGCGCACTCAGCTACGCGCACGGGCAGGGTGTGCTGCACCGAGACGTCAAACCCTCCAACATCTTGCTTACTGAAGCGGGGAATGTCTATCTGGCGGACTTTGGTTTGGCGCGTATGGCAGAAGCGGGGCAATCGACCTTATCGGGAGACCAGCTTCTGGGCACTCCCCAATACATCTCGCCTGAGCAGGCGCGCGGAGAAAAAGACCTCGATGCGGGGACCGACATCTATTCGTTTGGTATTGTGCTATATCAACTGGCGGTAGGGCGCGTGCCCTACAGTTCAGATACTCCGTTTTCGATCATTCACGATCACATCTTCACACCGCTCCCCATGCCGCGCTCGATCAACGACAAGATTCCCGAGGGCCTGGAGCGGGTGCTGCTCAAGGCGCTGGCAAAGGATCGCAGCGACCGCTTCGCATCGGTGCAGGAACTCGTAGAGGCGTTCGACAAGGCCGCCCGCGGCATTTCTCCGTGGGACACGCAAGAAGCGGGAGCCGCGATCCCAGTGGAAACAAGCGGAGAGCCTGTTGCAGAGCCAATCGTAGAGGCGGAGATTCGGCCTCGGCCCAGGCGCTGGGCTTGGGTCGGTGGGGGGTTGGCGTTCGCACTGCTGAGCCTAGTGACATTTGGGTTAGCCATGGTGAGTGCGGCGGGGGAGCCGGTTGATACTGGAGACCAGTATGGAAGCCAGCGTGGAAGCCAACAAGCCGTAGTCAATCGGGACGCGCC
>JBGMQN010000039.1:17875-34778 GCA_048054495.1 Anaerolineales bacterium | reverse complement strand
GTGCCAAACTGCCGATCGCCGGCATCGCCTAAGCCGGGGACGATGAAGGCACGATCGTTGAGGTGATCGTCTATCGCGGCCAGGTAAATCGGGACGTCCGGATGGTGCTCCTCCATATTGGAAATCCCCTCGGGGGCACCAATCAATCCCACGAACTTTATACGGCTGACCCCCCAGCGTTTGAGAATATTTACGGTTGCAACCGCCGAGCCGCCCGTGGCTAGCATGGGATCGAGGACCAAACACACCGCCACGGTAGGCGTTACCGGCAGCTTGTTGTAGTACTCAACGGGGCGAAACGTTTTCTCATCTCGGTAAAGACCGATGTGCCAGACCTCCGCGGAAGGCATGAGCTCCCAAACACCTTCGACCATGCCCAGGCCCGCACGAAGAATCGGGACCAGCCCGACCTTTTCCGCCAAATCGGAACCATCCGTCTCCTCCAGGGGAGTGGTAACTCTCACCGGATCGACCCCCAGGTCCTGCGTAGCCTCGTAGGTCAGGAGCGCCGAAATCTCGCGGATGAGCTCTCGAAATTTCTTGGGTTCGGTGTCGGTATCCCGAATTCTGGTGAGTTTGTGAGCGACGAGCGGGTGCTGCGAGATATGAACCGTCATAGTGTGCGGTGGAGCACGTACCTCGCCAGCTCAATGAGCGCAATATGTTCGGGGCGATCGGATGGGAATTCGTCCAGCAGTGCAATGCACGATTCAATGTAGTCCGATGCTTCATTCAGCGCTTTATCCACTGCGCCAGAGTGGCGGATCGTCTCAATTAGCCGCGCGGCCTGCTCCGCGTCCAACGTGCCTGCAACAAGCGCATCGATCCGGTCAGAGTCGTCCGGATTGGCTTCCAGGTGATAGATGGTCGGCAGCGTGATCAACCCCTGGCGCAGATCGCCGCCCACCGGCTTTCCCACCTGATCGGCACTTCCTGTGAAATCGAGGATGTCATCCACGATCTGGAAGGCTACTCCGAGCTGACGGCCGAATTCCTTCATTGCGCGTACCGTGCCCGGATCAGCGCCAGCAATCAGCGCCGGGGATTCGGCAGCCAATTCAAATAGGGAGCCAGTCTTGGCGTACACTCGATCAAAGTAATCACGGCGAAGGTCTCCGGTGGCAGTGCCGAGGAGCTGATCGAGTTCGCCATTAACGATGATCGCAAGCGTCGCGGCGAATTTCTTGATCAGCGGCACGGATTCTGTCTCAGCCGCCAGGTGAGCGGCGCGTGCAAAAATATAGTCGCCAATCAGGACGGTGACGCCGTCTTCCATCTGCGCGTTGAGCGTAGGAAAACCGCGACGCAGGAGTGCGCCGTCGATCAGATCGTCATGAACAAGCGTGGCAGTATGGAGAAGCTGCGCGGCCCCAGCCAAGGTGATCGTGCGCTCGCGGTCTGCATCCAGCAGGCCCCCGGCCAACAGCACCAGAGTGGGCCGGATGCGCTTGCCGCCCGAGCTGAGCAGCTGATCGATGGCAGCCCCCAAAGCCGGTAGCTCTGCCACCATTCCCGCCCGCATGCGGGCCTCGACAGCAGCAAGTCCGTCCGCAACAAGTTCAGGAAAGGAGAGAGTTCGCGCTTCCATTCAGCCAGCCAAATAAGTAGCCTGCGTTCTTTGAAGTGTCAGCACTTACCTTGTCAATCTCTCTGTCCGTCAATCTGCCAAGCTCTTCGGCAATGAGCGGCAAATTTGCCGGTTCATTTCGCTGACCCCGATGCGGCTGTGGAGGGAGATAGGGTGAATCAGTCTCCAACAGCAGCCGATCCTGAGGAAGATCTTGGATTATGTGGCGGAGCTCTTCGGCGTTCGGATATGTCAGTGGTCCCGCTACTCCAATGAAGAATCCCATTGATACGGCAGTCTCGGCGCTTGCGCGGGTGCCGGAAAAGGCGTGCAGAACGCCTTTCTTGGTTCCGGCCACCGTCGGCGCCCATTCTAACAGAACTTCAAATAGTTCTTCCTGAGCTTCACGATTGTGGATGATGACCGGCAGCTCCAATTCATGGGCCATCTGGAGCTGATCGATCAGCGCCGTCACCTGTTGATCGCGCGGCGAATGATCCCTGTAGTAATCCAACCCGATCTCTCCTATCGCCACGACGGCCGGGGATCGGGCCAACTCGCGCAGGCGATCCCTCACCGATTCCGAATAGCTTGAAGCATCGTGCGGATGGACGCCAACGGATGCATAAATTCCCTCCAGCCCCTCGGCAATCTCGACCGCCCGCCGGCTGGTTTCAAGATCGATCCCAGGGATAACCAGGCGTCCAACTCCTGCCGCGCGTGCGCGTTCGAGAATTGAATCCAGCACCCCTGTGAATTGATCCAGCGACAGATGACAGTGCGTATCCGTCAGAGGCTTCATTACAGCCCGACGATTTTCAAGCCATCGGCGAGGATCGGATCCACCCGCTGCTCTTCCGTGGTCTCACAGTAGACACGCACCACAGGCTCGGTGCCGGAAAAGCGAATCAGCAGCCAGCCGCCATCCTCAAGCTCGAATTTGTGCCCATCGGTGCGGTTGACACCCGTGACTTTGAGCCCGCCGATTTGGCCCGGGTCTGCGCTTTGAGCAAGGGCCTGCTTTTCCGCTCGCTCGCTTGCCTCCAGGGGTGTGTCGATGCGCTTGTAGTAGCTCGGGCCTACGCGATCGAAAAGCAGTTCAATTAATTCTGAGGGCTTGCGCTCAAGCTGGACCATCATGTCCAGAATGTATAGGCCGGCGAGTATTCCGTCTCGCTCCGGAACATGTCCGCGAAAGGCGAACCCTCCGGATTCCTCCCCTCCAATCAGCGCGTCAACCTCGAGCATCTTGGGTGCTACGTACTTGAAACCCACTCCCGTCTCAAAGATGGGCACATCATACATTTCTGCCAGCTTAAACAACAGAGAAGTTGTTGACAGTGTCTTGACGATCGGCCCGCGCTCGCCGCGCACTTCGAGCAGGTAATATGCCAGCAGTCCATAGACGCGAAGCTGGTCGATAAAGGTGCCGCGTTCATCGCCGATGCCCACTCTGTCCGCATCCCCGTCCGTAATCACTAGCACGTCAGCTCCGGATTCGACGGTCGCAGCGAGTCCAACATCTACGTTAGGCGGGATGGGTTCTGGCCTGCTCATTTCGGGGAAGATCGGGTTTCGCTCACGGTGGATTTCTGTAACTTGAGTGGATGCGCCATCAAGCAGGCGCGGGAACCAGCCTGCGCCGTTGCCCCACATCGCGTCAATCAGCACGTTTAAGCCCGCGTTGCGGATGCGATCTAATTCGACCAGGGTTTCAATCTTGGCTACATAGGCCGGACCGGGATCAATGTATGTGATGGCGCCGGTATCCAGCCCCTCGCTCAGCCGAACACGAGCTACGTGTTCCGCCGTATCCGGAATGAAGTCTTCGATCCGCTTCAGATTCTGAGGAGCGATTGCCCCACCAAACCTGTTTCGTACCTTGAAGCCATTGTCGGCAGGGGGGTTGTGGGAGGCCGTGATATTGACCGCACCAACCGCACCGTGCTCCAGCACAGCGTGCGAAATCGCGGGAGTCGGAGTGGCTTCTTGCGTCAGCAGAACCTGAAAACCACGTCCTGCCAGAACTTCAGAGGCAGCCGCCGCAAATGATTCGGAGGCGAAGCGTTGATCGTACCCTACGACTACCGGCTGGCCCTTACCTTCCGCTTCAGCCAGGTATTGTGCAAAACCGTCCGCACAACGGCGGACGGCTGAAAATGTGTAGTTATCGGCAATTCGGCCGCGCCAACCGTCGGTCCCGAACTGGATGGGAACCGCTTCCATTTCTCCTCCTGGGAGTTCGATGCGGCCGGTCTTGCGGCAGCCTGGTTCCTAATTATGTTAGCTATGGTCTCAGGCGCCGATTATACCGTGAAATCCTGAACTATCGCCTTGTCTTGGCCGTCTCGGCCCCGCATGATAAACTCTACCGACTACTTTCCGCTCCAATCCTCCGCATCCTCGTGGTGAGTTTGGGGCAATCCCGTGGGAGGAGATTGAGTGTTGCGTAAATATGAACTTGCCTATATTGCGGATCCAGACCTCGACGAGGAGGCGCTCGGCTCGCTCGAAGAGCGGGTCAAGTCGTGGATCGATGCCGCACAGGGAAAGACCATTAATGTAGATCGCTGGGGCAAGCGCAAGCTGGCCTATGCCATTCGGAAGCGCTCCGAAGGGTACTACTTCATCTTCGAGACAGAGATGCCGCCTGAGGCGGGCAGGGCGATCGAAAGAGAACTAGGTCTCAGTGAGCAAATCCTAAGATATCTTCTTACATTGAGAGAGGCTTGACTGGCGGATTGAACAAGACGTGAAATCACTCAGCTGGACGAAGTTGAGTCCGCAAGATGATTACAATACGAAGTGGAGAGAGCATAAATGGCGACCCGATCCCATGATGGACCGCGCAGACGATTCAGGAGAAGGCCTCGGACCTGTCAGTTCTGCACAGATCCAAGCAAGACGATTAACTACAAGAAAACCGACGTATTGAAGAGGCTCATAAAAGACACCGGTAAGATCCGTCCCAGGCGAGAAACCGGCACCTGTGCAAAGCATCAGCGCGCGCTGGCGAAGGCAATTAAGCGGTCCCGGCACATGGCGCTGATGGCCTTTACCTCCGGACGCTATCGATAGCGAACATCTCAAGAGGATTCCCCTGATAAGTCACAAGCATGTCGCAATAGCGGAGCGCGAACGACGGGTTCGCAGCTGGATCCTGATCGGCACGGCGGTCATGAGCGCGGTCGTGGTGGGCCTTCTGGCGTATGGGCTGGTGCAGGCTCGCTACGTTCAGCCTAAACAACCTATCGCGATCGTCGGGGAGAGCGAGATTACGACGGCCGAATTCCAGGGGCGGGTGAGGCTTGCGCAGTGGAACCTCACCAATCAGTTCACTAACATACAGCAAATACTCCAGATTCTCGGCGACGACCCCCAGACTTTTTCAATCTATCAGTCTCAACTGACCAACATTGGCCAGCAACTGGCCAACCCACTATTCGTAGGCAGCTCCATCCTGGACTTGCTAATCGATGAGGAGCTCCTCGAACAGGAGGCTGCGCTTCGGGGGATCGAGGTTTCGGAGGAAGAGATTGACACCTTCTTAGAAGAAAGCCTTGGTTTCTTTGGGGAGCAGGAGCCCGCAACACCCGCGCCCGCGGTCGATGGAACTCCGAGCCCCGTCGCAACCCCGTACACTCGCGAGCTTTTTGAGAGCAACTTCGAGGCCTTTCTCACCAATGCTGGGGGATTTGGAATTGATGAGGCAACGCTGCGATCCGAAGCGCGCGCAAGATTGCTACGGGAGCGGCTTGAAGCAGACTTTGAAGGCCAGGTCGAACGAACACAAGAACAAGTCTGGGCGCGCCACATTTTGGTCGAGCAGGAGCAGGATTCCGCCGATCTTCTAGACCGCATCAAGAATGGCGAAGCGTGGGAGGATCTGGCCGCTGAATATTCCATGGATGAGTCGAATAGGGAGCAGGGGGGCGACCTGGGTTGGTTTGGCCGCGGACGGTTGGTGGAGCCCTTTGAGCAAGCCGCGTTTGAAGGCGAGATCGGGGAGATTGTAGGCCCGATTGAGAGTGAATTCGGATGGCATCTTATTGAAATCCTTGGTCACGAAAACCGAGAGCTTGATGCTTCATCATTTCGTCTTGCCGTGTCTCAGGCGCTCAATACCTGGATTGCCGATGCACGCGAGACCGCTGAAATCTTAGTTATGGACTACTGGGTGGATCGCGTGCCCTCCCCTCGCTTCAACCCGGCCGGCTAGTTCCCCGCATCCTGCCCTCTCCCCGCTGCGAGAAACACGGCTCGTCGCACCCTTCCGTGGGACTTGAAGGCGAACTTTCCACCAGCTATACTGATTCATCGGAATTCGATGAAACTTGAGCGACTTCTAGAAGCGCTTCCGGAGCAAACCTCACCGAGCGACGAGGAACAGATCCGCCGCGCCTATGAAGTGGCCAGGAAGGCTCATAAGGGTCAGAAGCGAGCTTCCGGAGAACCGTACATCAATCACTGCCTGGCAGTTGCGACGATCATGGCTGAGTTGGGCGCACCCACCCCCACCATCGTAGCCGCACTGCTGCACGACACCGTCGAGGACACGGATCTCACGCTCGACGACATTGATGATGAATTTGGACCGGAAATTGCCCAGCTCGTGGACGGCGTGACCAAGCTCACGCAGCTGCCTCGAGTGAGTCGCAGCAATCGGAGAGAGCGACCCGAACGTCGCGAGTTGGCAAATGAGACCCTGCGCAAGACCTTTCTGGCCATGGGAGATGACGTCCGCGTAGTGGTCATTAAGCTTGCCGATCGACTGCACAACATGCGCACCTTGTCTCATCTGTCGGCCGAGCGCCGCCAGCGGATAGCCCTCGAGACCATCGAAATCTTCGCCCCCCTGGCCAGCAGGCTTGGGATTTGGCAGGTCAAATGGGAGTTGGAAGACCTGGCATTCCGCTATGTCCACCCGGACGAATATAAGATGCTTGGAGATCAGGTTGCTATCCGCCGCGTGGATCGCGAGCAAAACATGACGGCCATTCGGGAGGACGTGCAAAAGCTCCTGAGCGAAACCAGTATTGAAGCGGAGGTCCAGGCACGGCCCAAGCATCTGTACTCAATCTTCCGCAAGATGGAACGTAAAGATGTTCCCTTCGAAGAGGTGTATGACATCCGGGGGGTCAGGGTACTCGTGGATTCCGAGTCGGATTGCTATTTGGCTCTCGGGGTCATTCACAATCGTTGGAAGCCGGTACCCGGCACATTCGATGACTATATTGCCACTCCCAAAGACAACTTCTACCAATCCCTTCATACTGCTGTGATCTTTGACGACGGCAAGACGGTGGAAGTCCAGATCCGCACTCCTGAGATGGACGAGAATGCCGAGTTCGGGATCGCTGCACATTGGAGATACAAGGAAGGGCGCGTTCGCGACGACGGATTTGAACGTCGGGTCAACTGGCTACGCAGCCTCATGGAGTGGCGCCAGGATGTTACCGACGCCGGCGACTTCATGGATGCCATGAAATCCGACGTCTTCGAGGATCGCGTATTCGTGTTTACTCCGCATGGGGATATCATCGATTTGCCCGTAGCCTCGACACCCATCGATTTTGCGTATCACATTCACACGGAAATCGGCCATCGATGTCGCGGAGCACGAGTGAACGGCAAGCTGGTCAGTTTGGATACAAAATTAAAGACCGGTGACTCGGTCGAAATCCTGACCACAAAGCGGGGCGGCCCCAGCCGAGATTGGCTCAACCGCAGCCTTGAGATGGTTAGGAGCCAGCGGGCCCGCACCAAGATTCGGCAATGGTTTCGCAAACAAGATCGGGAGCAGAACATCTCACATGGCCGGCAGCTGGTCGATCGTGAGGTTCGGCGACTCGGAATTCGGGAATTTAACATCGACCGACTTGCGGAAGAGATGAATTATCCGTCCGGTGACGAGCTGCTGGCCGCAGTTGGCGTGGGCGATATCAACCTTGGCAAGATCGTCAACCGCGCGGCCGAGCGGGAAGAATCGCAGCTGGCAATCCCCGAGCCGCTCAGTCGGCCCAGCGCCCGAAAAGAGGGCGCAGAAGTGAGCGTTCTGGGGCTTACCGGATTGCTCACGAATTTGGGTAGATGCTGCAATCCTGTTCCGGGTGATCCAATAATCGGCTACGTGACCCGCGGTCGTGGGGCAACCATTCATCGGCAAGACTGCCCCAACGTTCTTCGCATCAGAGATAAGGAACGATTAGTTAGCGTATCCTGGGGCAAGGCGAAGGATACTTACCCTGTCTCTGTCCAGATTAGAGCCTACGATCGTGATGGCCTGATGCGGGATGTCTCGACCCTTGTATCGAACGAGGGGATCAGCATGTCTTCCATCCATGTGTCGACCGACGAGAGTCTGGCCATTTTCGACCTCGTCATGGGAATCACGGATCTCTCTCAGCTGAGTCGCATCTTAAATCGACTCGAAGCGCTTCCTAATGTGCTCGAAGCGCGCAGAATTCAACCAGGGTAATGCGAATTGCCTAGAATCCGTTGCCACTACATTGACTGCGTATTTCTGGATGCGGGTCACTGCGGAGCTTCGGCAGTAGAGATTGATCCGGAGGTTGGCTGTATGACTTTCACTCACGTCGCCGACGCGTCGGATGACGACGATTGGAACGAGGATAGCCTGGATGAAATATGGGAAGAGGATGAGCTCTTCGAGCCAGAAGAAGACGAAGACGACTTATGGATGGAGGAGCAAGAAGAGACGTAGGATCCGCGGGCCTCTCCGGTAAAGCGCAGCCGGGGCGAATCTGTCCTCGGTCTTTTTTGTTGCGAGGCCTAGGCCTCCTACTTATCTTCCTTTGTACTGCTCTCGGAGGAGGTCTTGACCCGGTCGGATAGGGTGCGGGCGAGGAGGTCGTCCTGGATTTCCTTGCGATTGTCAGCCGGCTTTGAAAATTCCGAGGAGGGAGAATCGGATGAGGGAGACTCCATGGCCTGTCGCAGCGCGATCTCCATTGCAGTCGGCAACTCTTCTTGCTCCTCGTCCTCCTCCATAATCTCGTCGGGAGGGAGATTCATGCTAAGCCGGATTTGCCTCTTGCTGCGATCTACCTCAAGCACAACGACCTCGACTTGATCGCCCACTCGGGCGACATTAGCCGGATCGCGCACATAGTCGTCGCTCATTTCGCTAACGTGAACCAGCCCGTCTCTTTCAGCGCCAATGTCTACGAAGGCGCCAAACTTTTCAAGTCGAGTAACCGCTCCCGCGGCTTTCATGCCGGGCTTAATCTGACCCCACTTCAATAGAATGGGGCGGATCATCGTCAGCTCGAGCCGCTCGGCGGCGGGATCCACTTTGCTCACCCAGAGCTCAACCTCCTGGCCCACGGTGAGCACTTCCTCGACGCGATTAGAGCGGGGCGATAGGCGAGAGAGGTGCACGAATCCCTCAACTTCCGCGCCGACGTCCAGGAAGGCTCCTGCAACGCCAATGCTGGTTACCTTACCCCGCACGTCATCATCTGCCTTAAAGTCAGCCAGTTTGATCATGTTCCCTCTGCGCTGGAAAAGCCTCGGCGCACAAGCAAGAACCAGTCTTTGATATTGGCAAATCGGTCGCTGGGATCGTAGATCGGTCCAACACTTGCTCCTTGAACGTCTGAACTAATTGCATAGTTGAAAACTGGATGATAAAGCAAAAGAGCGGGCGCTTGATCCCGAAATCGGAATTGAAAATCCCGATAGTTCTCTTGTCGCCGTTCCTTGTTGGGGGTCACGCGGGCTTGCTCCAGCCAGAGGCTGATGTTGCGATCTTCAAATCCGCTGTAGTTTTGGCCGGACTCAGCTTGTGAATCGTGCCAAAACGAATAGGGATCTGGATCAGCCACCTGAGAGGCATCTAGCTCGGTCAGCACGGCTTCAAACTCTCTCGGAATCAGCATGTCAGAGAGTATGTTTGGGGCCGGAAGCGAAACGAGCTCCACGCCAATTCCTACTCTCTGCCAACTCGACTGCAGCATCTCGGCCACTGCTGTAGACAGCCTATCGTCGGGGTGGGCTAGCTGGATTGTTAATTTCCTCTCGCCATCGGTGCGCACGTACTCCGGCGAACCGCGCGCAATGCCGGCGGGTACTTCCCAACCCTGGCCGGCCAGCAGCTCCTCTGCAGCAAGCACGTCATAGGGCAGCGGCTCCAGGTTCGCGGCGTAGGCCCAATTGCCCGGCAAGATGGGTCCGGAGGCTACCAGTCCCTGCCCGCCGAGCAGCTCTCCAATCATCCGCTCCCGATCGACTGCCATCAACAGGGCTTGCCGAAAGTCTTTTTCGCCGAGGTAATCCTTATCCGGATGCTGTGTATTGAGGAAAACGATCTCGGTGCTTGGGCTGCGCACGCTGTGCAGATTGAGATCAGGCTGCGCCAGGACCGAATCCAGGATCTCCTTCGAAACCTGACCAATCCCGTCCACCTCGCCATCTTCGAACGCCTGGAATGCGGCTTCGGCGTCACTAAAGAACCGGAACTCCACTCTCTCGAGGAACGGTTGACCAAGGGCATAATCTTCAAATGCCGTAAGGCTGATGCCCGTTACTTCACCGCTGTCATCTCGCTGGAATCCCTCGAACCTGAAAGGGCCGCTCCCAATAGGTTCTAGGTTGAAGGGGTGGTCGATCAGGGCCTCCGCATCCACGCCTCGAAGGAGGTGCTCAGGCAGCAGCCCCACCGCCATATAGTCCATGAAGGGCGCAAATCGTTCCGGAAGCTGAAATTGGACGTTCTTGTCATCCAGTTTGACGACTTGCACTTCGGTCCACAGTTGCTTGAGATCCTCCGGTGCAGGAAATCCTTCTTCGGAAAACTTCGAGAAAGTATAGATCACGTCGTCGGCCGTCACCGGCTCCCCGTCCTGCCACATCGCCTCTTCTCGAATCGTAAAATTGTAAAGCGTAGCATCCGCGGATATTGCGAAACTCTCGGCCAGCTCGGGAACCGGGTCGCCAAACGAATTGAAACGAACCAACGCACCGTACAGCAGTCTATCGATGTCCCGATCCACCTGGTTTCCGCGGTCGAGCAGCGGATTGAGCCGGATGGAGCGTCCGACGACGCCCTCGGAATACGATCCGCCGCGCACGGGTTGAACGAAAGTGGCTTCGGGATCGGGGGTTTGGCCGAGCAGCAGACCAAGAACGAGCAACAGTCCCCCGAGGGCGATTACCAACTGCCAAATGATCCTGCGCATGACTTTCGAGTGTGATTATCCGGGGATGGCGACGTTCAGAATCGCGAGCACGAAGAAAGCGATGCTCAGCCCGATAGTGATATTGAAAACCAACCGTTCAACGCCGCGACGGACATGGTATCCGTGGCTCCCATGATCGCCGCCGCCGAGGCCGCCTAGCCCAATTCCCCGGCTCTGAAAAAAGACCGTAATGATTAGCGCGAGCGAAATGATAATGAGTGCTAGATTGAGGTAAACCTTCAACGCGCTTCCTCCTGAGCGGGGCGCATTATAGCATACAGGTGACAGGTCATTCCTCAGGCCACCTCCGCATAGCCGAATCTGCTCGTGGGGCGGGCGGTTTCATCCTAGGCTTCGCGGGTACCGCGAAATCGAGGTTGATCCATCGTGCGGTGTCCCCTTACTAGCGGGTGCGCTAAGCTCCGGTCTTCAGATAGGCTTCCATAAACTCAGTGAGTTCGCCGTCCAAGACCGCACTCGTGTTTCCCCGTTCATGCTTCGTGCGATGATCCTTAACCATCTGGTAGGGATGGAGAACGTAGGAACGGATCTGGCTTCCCCATTCGGCACTCACGTGCTCGCCTTTGATCTCTGCCAGCTGCTCCTCTCGCCTTTTGCGTTCCAGATCGAGAAGCCGTGCCCGAAGAACCCGCATGGCGTTCACTTTGTTTTGCGTCTGGGATCGCTCATTCTGGCTGGTGACGACGGTTCCGGTGGGGACATGCGTGATCCGCACAGCAGTTTCATTCTTTTGTACATTTTGTCCGCCCGCGCCGGCCGATAAGAAGGTGTCAATGCGCAGGTCTTTGGGATTGATCTCGACCTCGGTGTCCGTCTCCACCTGAGGGTAAACCTCTACTAACGCGAACGAGGTATGCCTGCGGCGTGCCGAATCAAATGGCGAAATCCGAACCAGTCGGTGGACGCCGCGCTCTGATCTCAAGTAGCCATAAGCATAGTCACCGCCCACAGCAATGGTCACGCTCTTGAGGCCCGCCTCTTCGCCCTCGCTTCGGTCCAGGATTTCCGATGCGAACCCTCTGCTCTCTGCCCACCGAAGGTACATTCTCTCGAGCATCTGCGCCCAGTCCTGGGAATCTGTGCCGCCCGCGCCGGCATGGATCGCCAGAATCGCGTCGTCGGCATCATATTTTCCGGACAACAAGCTGGCGAACTCGATGCCTTCAAGCTCATTCTCGATCACGCTCAACTCATGAGCAATGTCCTCCCGCAGGCTTTCATCACCTAGTCGGGCGAGCTCGAGGGCGTCTTCTGTGCGCTGGCTCAGCGCGCGCCAGGCTTCGATTTCTGTTCTCAGCTTCGAAAGCCGGCGCATAGTACCCTGGGCGCGTGCGGTATCGTCCCAAAGGTTGGGATCCTCCGCCGCACGCTCGAGCTTACTTAGTTGTTGTTCTTTGGCAGGGAAATCAAAGACGCACCAGGAGTTCCTGGAGACGCGCCTTGCTTGCCTCAAGTGCTGCGATCAGGTTTTCCATAAATGGGTTAATCAGGCTGGGGGTGAGGGTCCAAATCTCGGGTAACAAATCTGGGAGTCCTATTCAAAGGCTGGGGGTCAGGGATTCGAACCCCGATTTTACGGGCCAGAACCGCATGTCCTACCATTAGACGAACCCCCAACGAACCCGGCGAATTCTATCATAGCGGCTCATTCAAGAGAATCGAGGAGCTCAGCCGCGCGCCTTAGACGTTCGAGAACCAGATCCTTACCCAGGATCTCCATGGTCTCAATCAACGGAGGGCTCACGCGCTGCCCCGTCACGGCCACGCGCAGGATGCCGAACAGTTGACCCACTTTGAGATCCAGGTCGTCTGCCAGGCCGCGCAATGCGAGCTCAAGCGGTTCAGTTTGCAATCGATCAAACTCCTGTATTAACTCAGTGGACCGGCCTACTGCGTCCGCCGAATCAACAGGGGACATGTTTTTCCCAATCAGCTGCTGCGGGTCGGGCCGGACGGCATCTCGGAAGAAGAATCCCGACATCTCGACCGCTTCATTCAGGGTGCGAATTCGCTCCTGTATCAAAGGCACAATCGGTGCCAGTTCCGCCTCCGTCACCTCCAAATCAGCCGCATGGAAGTGGGGCACCAGCCTGCTCGCCAAATCCTCTTGCTCAAGCGAGCGGATATGCAGTCCATTGAAATGATCCAGCTTGCTAAAGTTGACCGCGGCCGGGCTGGCGTTCAGTTTCGCCAAAGAGAACTTGCCGATGAGGTCCGGCATATCGAAGAATTCAGCTCGATCGTCGTAGGACCAGCCCATGAGGGCCAGCCAATTGACAACCGCTTCCGGCAAATACCCAAGCTCTTTGAGTTCGAGCGGATAGACGGCGTGCGCTCCCCCAGAACCGTGCCGCTTGCTCAACTTGCCTTTGCCCGAAGGATTCAACAGCACCGACATGTGTACCCAGGCGGGCTGCTCCCAACCGAAGGCTTCATAGATCAACACATGCAGAGGGAACGTCGGCAGCCACTCCGAGGTACGCAAAACGTGTGTGATCTCCATCAAATGATCGTCTACCATGGCCGCCAAGTGGTAAACCGGAAGACCGTCAGACTTCAGAAGTATGTAGTCATCTAAAGTGGCGTTCTCCACAGTGATTTCCCCTCGAATCACGTCCACGCCCGTGGTTTTTCCTTGTCGCGGTGTCTTAAAGCGGATCACTTGGGATTCGCCAGCGTGCTTCCGGTTAAGCGCTTCCTCGGAATCGAGTCGCCGGCAAAGCCCGTCATACCGGGGCGCTTCTTTCCTCGCCTGCTGTTCCTTTCGAACCGCTGCCAGCCTCTCGGCGGTGCAGAAACAGTAGTAGGCGTGGCCGGAATCTACAAGCTGTTCGGCGTGCGCAAGATAGATGTCCGTTCGTTCGGACTGCCGATACGGGGCAAAAGGCCCGCCGACGTCCGGTCCCTCGTCCCATTCCATGCCAAGCCAGGAAAGAACGTCGTAAATTTCATCCTCAGCACCTGGCACGTATCGTTTGCGGTCGGTGTCCTCGATACGAATGACGAACGCACCTTTGGTCTGCCGTGCAAGGAGATAGTCGTACAGCGCAGTGCGTGCACCGCCGATATGGAGGCGCCCTGTCGGGGAGGGGGCAAAACGAACGCGGGCTGACGAATTCATGCGGGTGGGGAAGGAGCGGACATCAGAGCTCAATGCGCTTGTGACGCAGCATCACGCTCTCAACGAGGCCGATCCCTAGCAGTGAGGTCAGCAGGGATGACCCGCCTTGGGATAAGAAAGGCAATGGCAATCCAGAAACGGGGAGCAGGTTGAGGTTCATTCCAACATTGAAGGAAGCCTGAAACAACAGCAGAATCGCCACTCCGTAGGCAATCAGCGAGCCAAATCCATCGCGTGCCATACGAGCCGCCCGTATGCAACGATAGATGACGAACATGATCAGAAGCAGGAAAACGGTGGCACCAATGAATCCAAATTCCTGAGACATGGACGAGAAGATGAAGTCCGTGTGGCGAACCTTGAGGAAGCGCAGCTGAACTTGGGTTCCACTTCCATAGCCCTGCCCGAGCAGACCCCCTGACCCAATACTTATCAACGCCTGCTCAACGTTGTAGGTGGCGCCAAACCTCTCCTCCGGATTGGGAAAGAGAAAATTAACCAAACGTGTCATCTGATAGTTCCGCAAGAAGAAGAAATCCTCACCTGCGGGATAGCCCTCGACGATGTAGTTGACCAGCAGAGGGGTCACCACGATTGCTACCAGAAGCACCACCGCCACCAGGATCGCCAGCTTTGACATGCGCGCGCCGGCCGCCCACACTAAAGCCAGCCAGATGACCAGCAGCACGATGGCGGTGCTGAGATCAGGCTGGATGAGAATTAGAGCCGCGGGCACTGCAACGAGTGCGAAACTCTTAAGAATCGTACGCAGCTCGTGAATACGGTCCCGGTTACGGGCCAGGAATTCAGCCAGCACGATAATCATCAGAATCTTGGCCAGCTCCGAGGGTTGGATAGTTACCGTGGCGAGCTGAAACCAGCGTGCAGAGCCAAAGCCGACTACACCGGCAATTGGAATAAGTGCTAGGAAGAGCAAGTTGAAAACGTAGATCGGTCGCGCTAGGGCCGACCATACGCGGTAATCGATCGCAGCCGTCGCCAGGAGCAGGATCAGGCTAACCAGGCCGAAGATGGCCTGTCTTCCCACAACATTGAGCTCAACCAACTCGGGATTGTCGGCGATGGCGGATCGGATCATCGCCACTCCCGCGATCGTCAGAAGAGCAACGGTCGCCAGAAGCCAGACGTCAAAGTGACGCCAGATTCTTGCTGAGGCCTGCATTCAGCTAATGGGCGCGCTGTCGTCGCGTGGCGAGTGGGATGTCGGCGACAAGCCGCTGTTTCTTGCGATCGTTCGTCAGGGAGATCTCGACTCTCTTGGAATCGATATCCACGTGTCGTGAGATCACTGCGATAAGATCGTCCTTCATAGCCTCGATTTTGGCAGGAGAGAGCCCCGCTCTGTCGTTTACCAGAACGAATTGTAGCCGTTTCTTGGCCGTCCTGGCGGAACCCCCTCGCCGCGCGCGCAACCAGTCGATGATCATGCGGGCTGCCCCCCAGCCTTTACCATGCGAGTGAGGCGATTGAAGAGACTCCCCTCTGCTTCAAGGTCTTCGATCGGTAGCTCATCACCCATCAAGCGTGAGGCAATCGCGCGATACGCGCGGCCTGCCTTGCTGCGCCCATTGAGGACAACGGGAACACCTTGATTGGAAGCCTTTAGGACGCTCTCATCTTCGGGTACGACCCCAATCAGTTCGATGGCAAGGATGTCCAAGACATCCTCGGCCCTCAGCATCTCGCCGCGCCGGACCATCTCCGGCTTCACTCGATTGAGGATTAGCTTCGGCTCGTCTTTCTCCTCGGCTTCTGTCATACCTATGATGCGATCGGCATCTCGGACTGCTGAGACCTCCGGATTGGTCACAATCAAGACCATGTCGGCGGGCGCTAGCGCGTTGCGAAAGCCGCGTTCGATACCGGCTGGCGAATCGATCAGGACCCAGTCATGCTTTGGTCGAAGCTCATCTGCAATACGAACCATGTCTTCCGGGGAAACCGCGGTCTTGTCCCGAGTTTGAGCGGCGGGGATCATGTATAGATCGCTCAGCCGCTTGTCCTTGATCATTGCCTGGCGAAGCTTGCAGCGGCCTTCGATTACATCCACTAGATCATAGACGATCCGATTCTCCAGGCCCATCACGACATCCAAGTTTCTCAATCCGATATCTGCATCGATGCATACGACGCGCTGGCCGATTTCGGCCAGCGCCGTTCCTAGGTTGGCAGTAGCCGTTGTCTTACCGACACCACCCTTCCCAGAAGTGACGGTCACTACGGTTGCACTCAAGACTCCCTCCTTGCTCAGTGGTGTTTCCAACTCTCTGCCACGAATTGTCCATCCTTCAGCATCGCCATCTCGGGACGTGGCTTCCCCTTTCTTTCGGGCGAGATACTGATCTGGGCTGCTATCCGGAGCTGAGTTGGCGCGAGATCCAAGGCGCAGACGACGGCCTCTGTGTTCCCCGCCGCGCCAGCGTGCACCACGCCCCGTACTCGACCCCATACCACCACATTTCCGCCGGCCACGACCTCCGCGCCGGGGTTGATATCGCCGATAACAATGACATGCCCTGGGTGACGGATCGTATGGCCTGAACGCAGCGTGCGATGAAGCAGCACCGCCTCATCGCCTTCAAGATCAGAATCGATAGGATCCAGCTCGAAATCCTGATCGAGGCTTTGTCGTGGTAGTTCGAGGGCAAGACCCAGATCAGCGCCTGCCACCCGCGTTTGCTCCGAAGTCGTCAATATCGCTGTCAGTGCGATCTCCCTTTCACCCAGCTCGTCCCTGAGCCCACTTAGCTCGGCCGCGCTGAGGGATCGATCCGCCATCTGCAAGGCGACGTATGCGCCGCGGAAGAAGTCGGATCGTTCGTCAATTGCTTGGAGGAGGGAGGGCCGAACGAAGCTCCAGGTACCTTCCGGAACCGAAACCAACAGGCCGTCGCCGATTCCCTTCATTGAGAGCGGGGTACTCATAGGGCAATCGGGCGCGGAGTATAGCACTGAGGTGAAATGGGGGCTAGC
>JBGMQN010000039.1:12962-17775 GCA_048054495.1 Anaerolineales bacterium | reverse complement strand
TACTCATAGGGCAATCGGGCGCGGAGTATAGCACTGAGGTGAAATGGGGGCTAGCGGGCTGCCTTAGGCTCCCTGGCAGTCCTACGCAGCTATGGAGCGACCAGAAATTCGAACCGAATTGGGGATCTATCGGGTTGCGTCGATGGCCTTCAATTCGAAGTAGGCCTCCATCACCTGCTTGACAATGGGTCCTGCGGTAATTGCGCCTTCCTCACCGTAGTACACGAAAGCCACAACCGCAATCTCGGGATTCTCGTAGGGCGCAAAGGCCGTATACCAGGAGTGCGAGGGCCAGTTGCCGGGTTCACAAAGGTTTCTCTTGAAGGCGGTCTCGTCGCAGAACTCGCCGGTGCCTGTCTTCCCCCCTGATGAGATACCATCGAGCACCGCGTACGGGTTTGCCGTACCCTCTTCGTCTTCCACGACCAATCGCATCCCTTCCCGGGCCAAGTCGAGAACACCGGGATCGACGGTGATGTCAGGTGACACGGAATAGCCTGCGATGAGGCGCTCACGCAGCTCAGGATCCAGGCTATCGCATCCGGCCGCGATTTCGCTTGTATCTTCCATGAGCACACCATCTGCGATGTCCCACAGCACGCATGGCTCATATCGATGCTGAACGTTCCCCTCGCCGTCCAGAACTTCCTGAACCACGTGCGGCCACATCACGCGCCCACCATTGGCGATGGTCGAGATGGAGGTCAGCACCTGAAGCGGCGTGGCGCCGATAAATCCCTGGCCGACGACGGAGTTGTAGGTGTCTCCGGTAGACCAGTTCTCGCCCAGGTTGAGACGCTTCCAGTCCTCGTTGGGTATCAGGCCATCCTCTTCTCCGGGTAGGTCGATGCCGAGAGGAGAGCCGTAGCCAAGGGCGCGCGCGTAGAGGCCAAGAGCCTCGATGCCCAGGCCTCCATCGAGCACTTCGTTCTCAAACCCTCCGCCAACCTTGTAGAAGTAAACATTACAGGACCATGCGATAGCGTGAACGAAGTCCACGTATCCGTGCCCATCCGCTTTCCAGCACACGAAGTCCTTGGCCTGCCCGGGATCGTTCGGGAAATAGGCGTTTTGAATGGTGATCTTGCCGGTGTTATACAGGGTTCGATTTGGATCGATGACGCCCTCATTGAGCACACCCACAGCAGTCACCATTTTGAACGAGGATCCGGGCGGGAAGGACGAAGAGATCGCATGGTTGACGAGCGGCTTGCTGGCGTCCTCGGTTAGCTGGCGAAAGTAATACTCTGGGATGAAACGCGTCAATCGATTGTTCTCGTAGGATGGAATGGAGACCATCGCCAGGATCTCGCCGGTCTGCGGGTTCATGGCGATGACGGCTCCGATCGTGGTCTGTACGTCCCCAGCAGACCGGTTGATGAATTCCATCCGGCTTTCGAGGGCGGAGGCGGCAATTGCCTGAAGACGCGTGTCGATGGTCAGTTTCAAGTTGTTGCCGGGGACGGCTGGATTGCCCGCCCCGACCTCGGCCAACAGCGAACCGGCCACGTCCTTTTCGACAAGCTTGAGCCCGTTTTGGCCGGCCAGAATGTCCTGGTAGGTCAGTTCGACACCGCCATATCCGACCTTGTCCCGGTCAGCCACAAAGCCCAGGCTTTCCCAGAAATCGACTTGCGCGGCGGGAATAGGCCCAAGATATCCGATGACGGCGGAGGTCAGATTGCCCGTAGGGTACTCGCGCACGGGCACGGCCTCGACGCTGACTCCCGGCATGTCGATCTGCTGCTGCCTCAACACACGCGCGGTAGTTTCGTCAATATCACATGCCACAGGCCACGCATCGAAGGGTCGGTTGGTGGCCCCTTCCTCAACGAGCTGTTGGATTCCGCGACCGGCCACGCAGGGAGCTGCAGTTGGCCCAGGCTGATCGAGCGGCACGCCGGTTAGTTCAGATAGCTTCAGGAATATGGCATCGATCTCCGCCTCCGAATCCGGGAGCAGGGCCGGGGTCACATATACATTGAAAGCGGGAAGATTCCTCACCAATAGCGAGCCGTTCGAGTCGTAGACCACCCCTCGCGGAGCGGGGATACTGACCCGATCAAAACGATTGTCGTCTGCCAGGGTCGAATAGAGTTCGCCTTGCAATATCTGCAAGCTGAACAGCCGGCCGATAAATATGGCCAACAGGATGCCCATGGCAGCAATCGTGACGCGCAGTCTCCAAGATTGGATCATGCCGCAACCCGAGGTGGATGCAGCAAATTGTCCAGACCTTCCGCCAGCTGCACGGTTGGGAGCGCCAATAGCAAATTCACAAACACGCCCGGAAGTACGATGCGGCCGAGTGCCAGCTGCAGATCAAGCGGCTGGCCGGTGGCAAACAGCGTAAGAATGATGACCAAGTAGTAGACCCCTGAGCCCACCAGGACTGCCGCCAATTGCATGATGGGATTGATTCCCCAGAATTGACCTTCGGAGTAGGAGGCGATGGCGGCTACGATCACCAGCGCGGCCGAACTCACGCCGAGAGGCACCGCCGAGAAGGCGTCCAGGAATAGACCACCCGCGAATCCCAGAATCATCGCTTCCTGACCTCTGCCCGTTAGCGCCCAGGCCACTACCGCCAGCAGTACCAGGTCGGGACGTCCCTCGAGCAGGCGTAGGTGGCTGACCAGACTGGTCTGCAAGATGGCCAGCAGCGCGATCGTGGGGATCCCAATAAGGTAGGTCACTGAGCGATCTCAAGCGGTTGGAAATTCGTCACCAGTAGTACTATCTCCAGTTCTTCAAAGTTGACCGTAGGCTGGATCACCGCCCGCTGAAAGAGTTCAAAGTCCCGCCGGCGCACGCTAACCACATAGCCCACCGGAATATCTGCCGGGAATGCCCCTCCGAGACCCGAGGTGAGAACGAGCTCGCCTGGCTCAACGTTGGCGTTCTGGTCAATCAGCTCCACCCAGAGCTCGCCGTTAGGTTGGGCAGCCAGCAGCCCGTCCGCTCTAGATCCCTGGAGCTGCACATTGACCGCAGAGGCGGGATCCGTGATCAGCTGCACCCGAGAGGTGCCGGCCGTGACTTCGGTGACGCGCCCGACGAGCCCTTCGTCGGTGAGAACCGGCATTCCATGCAGGACCCCTCGATCTGAACCCGCCCCAATGTTGATGGAACGGATAAATGGGCTCGGATCCAGCCCGATTACGTTCGTCGATAGATAGCGGCTCTCGGGTCGAGTGCGGGCGTAATTGAGCAGCGCGCCCAACCTCTCTGCCTCTGCCGCCTGCTCCTGGAGTGTGATGATCTGGTCCCGAAGCTGAGCGTTTTCTGCTTCGAGTTCGCTGATCTGGACCTGAAGCGCAGCCACGTCACGCGGGGAGGTCATCAGATCGCGAATGGTGAAGTACCGCTGAGACACCCAATCCTGCCCCGCTGCTAGCGGGGAGATGATCACTTCCTGAGCCGACCCGAGATACCCGCCAAGATTTAGGATCAAGACCGCGCCTGCCAGGAGCACCAGGGCGCTCGCCAATAGAGCTTTGGAGGAGAATTGGGACAGCATCGCAGTGTATCGGTTGGATCAGGCGGGGGTTCGATCCGTACTGACGAGGAACTGTCGGTTGATATCCAGGTTGTCCAGTATCAGACCCGCTCCTCTGGCAACACAGGTCATGGGATCCTCGGCAACCCAAACGCGCATGTTCAGCTCATCACTGACTCGCTCATCGAGGCCGCTGAGCTGGGAACCGCCCCCAGCGAGGCAGACGCCAACTTCCATCAGGTCCGCGATGATCTCAGGCGGTGTTTCGTCAACTGCATCGCGCAAGGTCTCGATGATCACCTTGACCGATCCGGAGAGTGCCTCTCGGATCTCAATGGACGAGACCTCGACTGCTTCCGGCAATCCGCTGATCAGATTGCGTCCCCGAAGCGTCAAGGTTTTCTCATCCTTGATCGGGAATGCTGACCCAAGAGAAAGCTTCGCGCGCTCGGCCATGCGCTCGCCGATCAGCAGATTGTACTTGTTGCGGATGTAAGTAATGATTTCCTGATCCATCTTATCGCCGGCAACTCGCAACGATCTAGAGACCACAATTCCACCGAGCGAGTAGACCGCCACCTCGGTTGTCCCTCCTCCGATGTCAACGATCATGGAGCCCCCGATCTCTCCGATGGGCAAGTCGGCGCCAAGGGCAGCTGCGGTAGGCTCCTCAATCAAGTATGTTTCGCGCGCGCCAGCGGCCATGGTAGCGTCGAAAACAGCCCGCTTCTCAACCTCTGTAGCACCGCTGGGAATTCCAATAACTACCCTCGGTCGCGGGACAGGCGCCACGCTCTGTTCATGCGCCTTGCCGATGAAGTACTCCAGCATCGCCTCCGTGATGTCGAAATCCGATATGACGCCGTCACGCAGCGGTCGCAACGCTACGACATTGGCGGGAGTTCGACCGACCATTTCTTTGGCTTCGGCTCCTATATAGAGTGGTCGCTTTGTCCGTTTCTCGATGGCCACCCAGGAGGGTTCATTCAATACAATACCCTTGCCTCGAACATGGACCAGGGTATTAGCCGTTCCCAGATCGATGCCTATGTCGAGGGAGAAGAGGCCGAGAAGCCAGTTGAGAGGATTGATTGCCACAGGTGGAGACCTCCAAGGGGCCGTCTGGAGGGCGAGCGGCATTATACCATGCGGGTGCCTTCCTAGTGCTTATGTTAGGTTAATTCGGGCGGCGACGCCACTGCGGCTACAAGTCCGATGAGCGAGGTTAAGGCGCTAAGTATAATGACGCATTAAATGCGTCTAAGTGAGCGAGTAGCAAATTATATCGATCAAGAGGCCCTGTTGGAGCCCACG
>JBGMQN010000039.1:0-12862 GCA_048054495.1 Anaerolineales bacterium | reverse complement strand
TCTAAGTGAGCGAGTAGCAAATTATATCGATCAAGAGGCCCTGTTGGAGCCCACGCAGAGTCTTGTTGTTGGCGTATCGGGCGGTCCAGACAGCCTCTGTCTCCTGCATTGCCTATTCCGCTTGAATTATCGGATCGTTGTGGCGCATTTCGACCATCAACTCAGAGCGGAGAGCGCGGAGGAGGCCGAATTTGTGGAACAGGTTGCGGCTTCGTATGGGGTTCCTTTCGAGCTTGGTCGGGGACCGGTGGAGCGGGGCAAACAATCCCTGGAGGAGGCCGCTCGTATCTATCGGTACCGCTTCCTGGCCAGCGTGGCAGGAAAGAAAGGGATCGAGCGGATCGCCGTTGGCCACACTGCGAATGACCAGGCCGAAACGGTGCTTATGCACCTGATCCGAGGGGCAGGCCCGTCCGGCCTGCGCGGGATGCTTCCGCTAACCGATCTCAGCGAGTGGGTCAGCCTCTCCAAGACCGAGAGCACATTTCTTGTCCGGCCCCTGCTGGATGTTTGGCATCACGAAACGGAGGCGTATTGCGCCGAGCACGGAATAGCGGCACGCAATGATCTATCCAATCAGGACTCTCGCTACTTCCGCAATCGCCTGCGAAACGAGCTGCTGCCCGAACTCCGGACCTACAACCCGCGTATTCACGAAGTGCTCTTGCGTACCGCAAAGGTGATGGCTGCCGAAGCGGAGGCAATCGATCAACTTGTGCAGGAGCACTGGAATGATTGGGTGAGAGCGGCAGGAGAAGGGGTCCTGGCGCTTCAGGCGGGTGCGCTCCTTCAAGCGCCCCTGGCTCTGCAGCGTGCGGCGTTGCGCCGCGCCATCCTTCAGCTCGATCCAGCGATTCGAGATGTGGGGTTTGATACGATCGAGCGCGCCCTGCAAACTATACGAGAGGGAAAACGGCTGACGCTCCTTGGTGGCCTGGACTTGCTCACTTTGAACGGCGAAGCTTACCTCAAGAAGCCCGGCGCCTCGATCCCGCTCGATGGAGTGCCCCAGATGAGATCGAAAGGGACCCAACCTTTGAGCGTCCCCTTTCAAGTACAGCTGGAAGCGGGGTGGACTCTGACGGGTACGGAAAAGGAGCCCAAAGGCGAGATTCCAGGGGATGCGGGTGAGGTTTGGTTCGACGCCTCAGGAATCGAGGGTGAGCTAGCGCTGCGTGCCCCGAGGCCGGGAGATCGCATGGCGCCGATCGGTATGTCGGGTTCCATAAAGCTCTCAGATTTGTTCGTAAATCGAAAGGTGCCCTGGCGAGCTCGGGAACGCTGGCCTGTGATAGCTTGCGGGGAGGAGATCATCTGGGTTCCCGGTCTGCACCGCGCTCAGCGTGCAAGAGTGTCTCCCAGTACCCGAAAGGTCGTTAAGATGCGGCTGCTGACACCGAGCGATATGGCAAACTGATCGCTCCCACGCGGACCCGAATGCCAGGCAATCCAACTCGAATTTCATCAAGCGTGGGCCATTGCCTGGCCGGCGAGGGTCGGGCTCCCGGAACACCCTTTCACGTCGTTACCAAGGCGCCATTCAGGGGACCTATTCGACTGGAAATCAGCGGTCGCGAGCTTCTACTGGGCACCGAAATCGCAAGCCGTCTGTACTCTAAGCTCTTTGCTTGACGGGTTCCTGGCCATTTGCTACAATCTCGCCCATCTAGCACTAGCAACTAGATAACGGGAGATCAGCGTATGGGTCTCAGCCGATGAGCTGAGACTATGAGGTGGAGGTTCCTCGCCGCTCCGCGAGGCCAACCCCGGCTCTGAAAAGTGTCGGGGGAAAATCGATAGATCAGCGGATGCCTCCGAAGCCAGCCACAGGCTTCCCTCTCCCTCCAAATAGGCCAAGGCTCAAAATCGTCCGGTGACGGGCGGGACAAGTGCCAAGGCAGTGGTCGGGTCCTCATTTGAGGCTCGGAAGATATCGGAGGGCTACCAGTGTGGAATCTGCCATTAGGCACGCCCTGCGTGCCTTATTTGTTTGCGCGAGGCTGGCATGAAGTACGTTCGCTATAGTGTCCCGAGCCGCCCGGCTCCAAATGCCGCGGCCCATCCCAGCCGTTTCAAAGTAAAGATAAATCGCCTCGAGCTCGCCAAGCTGCTGACCCGCGAGATGATCCAGTACCGAGGAAATCTGGACATCGTGCTCAGCCGACCCTGCGTATACGGGGTGTTCTCATCCCCTTTGGGAGCCTTTCGGGCCCGCGAAGAATATTGTGTGGGTTGCCTACGCTGCACGGTGCAGCATCCCAATATCGTTGACATTCTGCCCAATCCGGAGCGACTCGATCTTGGAGATTCTTACATCGACCCGGATGCGGTCGAAACCTTGCTATATGAGGCGTCAAGCGGTCGAATACCCGTGCACGGCGCCGGGTATGGAGGCGGATTCGGCGGCACGGGTTGGGACGCAGTCTGGACGGATATGTCGGAGATTGTTCGCCCCACACGTGACGGCATTCACGGCCGTGAATACATCTCAACCTCAGTTCAGCTCGGGTGGAAACCTCTGATGCACGAGTTCGACGGGCGCGGAAACCTCGCAGCATCCTCCCCGGCCCTGATCGAGCTTCCGATTCCGGTGCTCTTCGATCGGCTGCCGATGGATGAGCCGCATGCCTACGCGGCAACCACGGCGGCTGCCGTCGCCTTGGAGACGCTAGCTATCGTGCCGGTTCAGCGGTGGGACGAGCAGATATCGCCATCAGAATCAGTGGTGCCTCTGGTCGATCCTGAGGATATTGAGCGCTTGCCTGCCGGAAGCCAATCTCTCAGAATGATCGAACTCAATGGTTGGGATGCGGCGGCCTATTCTCAACTTTCGTCAGTTTTTCCAAGTGCGATTATAGCGGTGCGTCTGGAAGTAGATGCCGACCTAAGCGATCCGTTGGAGGCCGGGGTTGCCGTCTTCCACCTGACGGCCGACTATCACGGTCGGACCGCTAGCGGATTTACGCTGGATGCCATTCGTGCCGCCCATGAGAGCTTGATTGCTAAGGGGATCAGGGAGCAAATCACGCTGATCGGGAGCGGGGGGATCACGGCTGCAGAGCATGTTCCCAAAGCGATTATTGCTGGGCTCGATGCGGTGGCGATTGAGACAGCAGCCCTGATTGCCTTACAGGCTCAATTTCAGGGAGAGCTGCGCGAACGTGCGGCCGCACAGATCGAGCTGCCACTCACAAATCCAACGTGGGCGGCTCAGAGGCTTATCAATCTGATGGGCTCGTGGAGAGACCAGATGCTCGAAATCCTGGGAGCCATGGGTCTGCGCGAGGTGCGAAGGCTGCGCGGCGAGATCGGGAGGGCGATGTTCCAGGCGGATTTAGAGCGCGAGGCCTTCGCGGGGATTGAGGGCTATGGTTAATCCTGGCTCGGACCCTTTTGCTGGCAGAACACACAAACATACAGAGTGGCTGCGCTCAGGATTTCAATACTGGCCACGGGCAGATGAGCCTCCTCCCGCGCTGGGAGATCGCCGGTGGACGTCGGATCTGATCTTGGCTAACTGGATGCAATCGGAGGGAGTTCACCCCTCGGGCCTGGAATATCGTAAAGGAGATTCCGGGGGCGGATTTGACGCGCTCGAACTCAAGGTCCTTCCCCAGCGGGATTGGGTACCGGAGACCGAGGAAATAGACATCACTCTCCAGCTCAACCGTCGAACCTCCGAGCCGCGCATCGAGATCCCGATTCCATGGTATGGGGCTGGCATGTCCTACGGGTCGGTAAGCGAGCAGATCATGCTTGCACGAGCCATGGCCGCCGAGCGCTGGAACACCTTTACCTCGACCGGAGAAGGCGGCTATCCAGACTCGCTGATTCCGTATCAAAGACATGTGATCACACAAATTGCGACCGGGCTATTCGGAGTGCGCGAAGAGACCATCAAACGCACCCGAATCGTAGAGCTCAAGTACGCGCAAGGTGCGAAACCAGGGCTGGGGGGTCACCTGCTCGGTGACAAGACCACGCTGCCCGTCGCGCGCATGCGCGAATCGCCCCCCTGGGTAAGCCTATTCTCTCCGTTCCCGTTCCACAGCGTTTATTCGGTGGAGGACCATCGCAAACACGTGGACTGGATCAAAACCGTCAATCCCGAGGCGCTGGTAGTTGTAAAGGTCTCCACCCCCACCGATATCGACATGGTAGCGATTGGCAGCTACTACGCGGGAGCGAATATCTTGCAGATTGATGGGTCTTATGGGGGGACGGGCGCGGCACCGGAAATTGCTAAAAAGAACATTGCCATGCCGGTCGAATTCGCCATCCCGAAGGTCCATCGCTACCTGCAGGAAGAGGGGGTGCGGGACGAAATCGTCGTATTGGCCAGCGGCGGGCTCCGCACCGCGCACGATATGGCCAAGGCCATTGCATTGGGAGCCGACGGAGCGGTGTTCGGAACCGCCGAGCTTGTCGCGCTGGGCTGCACCCGATGCAGAAACTGCGAGCGCGGTCGGGGCTGCCCGTTCGGGCTCACGACCACCGATCCGGAGCTATCGCTATTGATCGATCCGTCCTGGGGAGCGGAGCGTATTAGCAACCTCTACGGCTCAATGAAGATTGAATTGGAAGATATCTTGCGAAAGCTGGGTCTCAGCAAGGTCGCCGAGCTGCGAGGGCGCACGGACCTTCTTCGCTACATCCGATAATGGAACACACCAGAACCGCGATCGCACGCCAGATCATCCGTGCTCGTAAGCAGACAGTCGGGTCAATCGACCCTCGCGAGTTCACGCGCAAGGCCGCTGCGGAAGGTGGCTGTGGAGTCATCGGGATTGCGTGTAGTGTGCAAATTGAAGGCCGGCATCTGCTTCAGTCCCTGATGCAGATGCGTAACCGGGGCAACGGCAAGGGCGGCGGAGCGGCGCTCGCCGGCCTCGAGCCGGCCGCCTTCGGTGTGGATTCCTCCATTCTGCGCGAGGACTACCTGATCGCGATCGCCTATCTTGATCTCGCGGCCAGGCCCGATGTCGAGCGCCAGTTCATCATTCCCAAATTCGAGATCGACCACACACACGAATTTCCGCTGCACGGAGAGCTCGAACCCAGGCCGCCCAAGGTCGTGGCCTACTTCGCACGGCCGAAATCCGGAGCATTGGCGGAATTTGCAAAGACCAGCCGGCTGTCCGCTCTGAGTGCGGAGGAGCTTGAGGACGAATTTGTCTACCAGAATAGCTACGAACTGAATCGATCGTTCTACGCAGCTCTGGGTGATACACGAGCCTTTGTACTGTCGCACGGCAAGGATTTGCTTGTGTTGAAACTCGTGGGCTTCGG
The DNA here is from genome assembly GCA_048054495.1 of Anaerolineales bacterium. Taxonomy (GTDB): domain Bacteria; phylum Chloroflexota; class Anaerolineae; order Anaerolineales; family E44-bin32; genus JADFRG01. The sequence continues at coordinate 7,573 of JBGMQN010000039.1, read as the reverse complement.
CGACGATGTCTTTCGGGTCTATGGCCTGGAGGACATGAAGGCCCATATTTGGATTGGTCACCATCGATACCCGACAAAAGGTCGAGTGTGGCACCCTGGCGGCGCCCATCCCTTTGTCGGCTTGCATGAAGCGCTAGTACACAATGGCGATTTTGCAAATTACGCATCGGTCTGCTCTTACCTGGCCCAGCACAACATCCGGCCCCTGTTCCTGACCGATACAGAAGTGGCGGCGCTGGTTTTCGACCTGCATCACCGCACGTTTGGCTATCCGCTGGAATACGTCATCGAAACGTTGGCTCCCACAACCGAGCGCGACCTTGCCATGCTTCCGGAAGAGAAACGCCGCATTTACGGGCAGCTTCAGGCTTCCCATATCCACGGTTCTCCGGATGGTCCGTGGTTCTTCCTGCTGGCGCAGTCGCTGAAAAACGGTGCAGGCCCGCGCCAGGTGCGCCTGATCGGCATTACCGACACCAGCATGCTGAGGCCCCAAGTCTTTGCTTTGCAGCGAGGGGAGGCCGGTCAGCCCTCCATCGGATTCGCAGCATCGGAGAAACAGGCGATCGATGCCGCGCTTCAGAGCTTATCTGAATCCGATGGCCGATTCTGGACCCACTCTGACCTGATTTGGAACGCGCGAGGGGGCAGCCATACCGACGGCGGCGCCTTCCTGTTTAATGTTGTGCGTGGGCCGGATGGACAGGCCGAGCTGCATTGCCGAGATAAATTCGGCCGTCAGATTGAGATCGAAGAAGTCTCCCGTCCCTATCGCGGGAAAATTCGGATCAACGGGGCTGCCGGGTCAGCGAAGCGGGACCGATTTGACCGAGCGGGAGACGACCTGCGCTCCTGGAGCTACGCGGATCTGCAGGGCTATCTCAGCGACTTGCTCAATAGCGAGCACAATCGCCGCGACCAGCTGAAGCTCATCAGCTTGCTATTGGATCGAAGGGTTGACACCGGGCAGATGCGGCGCAGTTCCGTGCTGAGCATCCTGGATCAGGCGCTGGCCAAATGGATCCAGTCGGTTAAAGATGATGCCAACGGTCAATTCACCTACCATGCGCACGGATTGGCTCTCCCTGAGCCGAGTGAACCGAGGCCGGCCGTAATGCTTGACGCCACGGGATTTCCCGCACAGGGCCCTCACTCTCTCGCCCTCGAGATGGGTTCGCTTGTGGATCGTGGATTTCGCGAGATCGTGCTCATGAACGTGAGAGGCCAGCGATTCATCGCCAATGGCCTGGGCGCCGATACTGGCGATATTCGGATCGAGGTCTTCGGTTCATCCGGAGATTATCTTGCTTCTGGCATCGATGGTGCGCAGGTCATTGTTCACGGTTCTGGCCAGGATCAACTGGCGCAGATTATGAAGAACGGAAAGCTTGTCGTCCATGGCGACGTGGGACAGACCTTCATGTACGGCGCCAAAGGGGGCGAAGCGTACGTGGCGGGCAATGCCGCAGGCCGTCCGCTCATCAATGCGGTGGGCAATCCACGGGTAGTCATCAATGGCAGCTGTCTGGACTATCTTGCTGAATCGTTTATGGCTGGAGATCCCATGGCGGATGGAGGCTTCGTGGTGCTGAACGGTATTTCATTCGACGGCCGAGGAGGTCTGATTGATCTAGAGACACCATATCCGGGCGGAAACCTGTTCTCCTTGGCTTCCGGGGGAGCGATCTTTCTGCGCGACCCGAATCGGACGGTGGGCGCGGATCAGCTCAATGGGGGAGAGTTTTCTGAGATGAGCCCAGATCACTGGGATCTGGTTAGGCCGCTGTTGGAAGAGAACGAGCGACTGTTTGGAATCCCGGTCAGCCGCCTTCTGACCCACGAGGGTGGGCCGGCCTCACCAGAATTCGTCTACCGTCTGATAACTCCGGCCGGGCATGAGGCTCTACAGCCCGAGCAGGCATGGGTCAGGCACTAGCTGCAAGGTACCCCTCGCTTAGTCGGATCCCACAATTTCGCGGCACTTCCAGCGGGCATTCCGCGAGCTGGGCCAGCGCCGTGGAGGGGCTCAGGCTGGAAATTCAAGGGCTCAACCGACGGATTGGTGACTACAATCTGGGCGTACCCCTCGCTCAGTTTCAACACGCCGGCTGGATGCTGATGCCGAGATCGAGCGCCTGATCTCAGGCGGGATTCATCTCCCCTGATCCTACGCAGGCCCCTCAACATTGTCCTCGCGCCCTCTCATCGCCTCAAAGGAAGCAACCGCGACTTCGATCATTCCCGGGCTGGGCGGCCGTGTAGTGAGACGCTGGAGCGCAAGATTAGGCCACATAAATGGTTTGACCCACGCTCGATCGGCGAACCGCGCGGTAAGCCGAATGTACTCGTAGGCCAGAGACGCCAGCACGGGGATGAACACGATTCGGCTCGCGAGCTTGGCCAATATGGGCAGCGGCCCCATTAGAGCAAAGAGCAGGATAGACAGCAGAGCCACCGTGAGCAGAAACGCGGTGCCGCAACGGGGGTGCTCCCTCGGAAAGGTGCGGATCGACTCGGGAGTCAGCGGAGCGCCCGCTTCAAATGCGTGGATCGTCATGTGCTCGGCGCCATGGTAGCCATAAACACGGTCGATCTCGGGCATGCGGCCGATACCCCATACGTAGCCAATCAGCAGGACCAGCCGAATGGCTCCCTCGATCACATTGGTCGCGAGCTCCGTGATGCCGAGCACGCGCTGCAAGAGCACTGCCACCCCGGCCGGAAAGAGCAGAAACGCGACTAGCGCGATCGCGATCGAACCCAGCAGAGTGAGCGTTAGAGATACCCCCTCAATGCGCTCGCTTTCATCCTCCGCCTGAGCATTCGCGGAGAATGTCAGCGCCCGCATCCCGATGACTAGCGATTCCCACAACACCAATAAGCCGCGCAAGAATGGGACACGGAGCCAGCGGGCTCGATGAGTCGAGCCGAAGTCCTTTGATTCAATCAGAATCGATCGATCGGGGGTTCGCACGGCAATGCTGTAGGTGCGTGTTCCGCGCATCAGCACGCCCTCGATGACGGCTTGACCACCGTAATTGGGAAGCGGCGTTTCAGCACTCACGCCGCTAAGGAGGTCATGAAGTAAATGAAGGTATCTATGCCGCGGTGGAAATTGGGAAGATGAAATTTCTCATTCGGCGCATGAAGATTGTCGTCAGGCAGCCCAAAGCCCAGCATGAGCGTTTTGACATCCAGCATTTCCTCAATCATGCCCACCACCGGCACCGTTCCGCCCTCTCGCTTGTACCTGGCCGGCACGCCCCAGACCGCCTCCAGGGCCTCCGCGGCTGCCCTGGCTTCAACGGAATCACGGTCGATGATCGAGGCCACCGCGGCCGCCAGCATATCAACTTCCCATGAGACGCCCGGAGGGGCGTTTTGCTCCATGAAGACTCGTAAGGATTCGTGAACCTGATTCGGATCCTGGTCGGGAACCAGGCGGGCGGAGATTTTCGCCATTGCCTTTGAGGGAAGCACGGTCTTTCCGCCTTCTCCCGTAAATCCGCTAAGCAGGCCATTCACATCGAGCGTGGGTCTCGCGGTTGCGCGTTCGGTGGCCGAGTAGCCATGCTCACCGCCAAGAACGGCTGCGCCCGACTGCTCACTCCACCACTCATCCGATTGCGGGAGACTCGCCAGGTCTGATCGCTCTTGATCGGAGAGTGGTCTGACGTCTTCGTAGAAGCCTGGCAATGTGACCCGACCATGGTCATCGTGCATCTCACCGATCAATGCTGCAAGCACGTTGGCAGGGTTTACGACGGCGCCACCGAATGTGCCTGAATGCAGATCTCCAGGCGGGCCTTCAAGTCGGATCTCAAAGTAGGCCATGCCCCGGAGGGCGTAAGTAATGGAGGGCGTCTCCGGACCAATCACGCCCGCATCGATATTGAGGCAGAAATCACAGGCAAGCAAATCCTCATTGGAATTGATGAACTCGCCCAGGTGTTTGGAGCCGATCTCTTCCTCTCCCTCGATCAGGTATTTGATGTTTACCGGTATGCCGGTAGTTTCCTTCAAGGCCTCAACGGACTTTAGGTGGGCCACGATCTGCCCCTTCATATCCGAGGCTCCTCTGGCATACAGATCGTTGCCGCGCACCTCAGGATCGAACGGGCCACTTGCCCAGAGATCAATTGGATCTACCGGTTGGACATCGTAATGTCCGTAAACCAGGATCACAGGGGCGCTTGCGCCAGCCCCGAGCCAATCTCCATAGACAACCGGCGGACCGCCTGCATCGATGGCTCGGCCCTGAAACCCGAGCTGGTCCAACCGGTCGATTAGCCAGTCTGAGGCGGCGGTCATATCGGCCTCATGCTCGGGCAAGGTTGAGATGGAGGGGATTCGCAGGATGGATTTAAGATCATCCAACGCGGAATTCCTATTCCCCTGGGCGTAGTCTAGAGCTTCCTTGGACATCCTTCCTCCTGGTCAATGGATCAAGGGCATGAATGGCGGGGGCTTGCTGGATTGCGCGGAAAACGCGGTGATTGTAACGCACAATACGTCTTGTTTCGTCATCCCCTGCTATGGTACTCTTGGAATCGAGGTTCTCGTACCTCACTTCTATGCGCGTACACGAGGACATACTCGGAACCATCGGCAATACACCGCTGGTCAAGCTAGGCCGCGTAACCCGCGGGTTCCCCTGCCAAGTATTCGCCAAACTGGAATTTTTCAATCCGGGTGGCTCTGTCAAGGATCGCATTGCTCTGCCCATTTTGGAGGCTTATGAACGGGCTGGCGAGCTCATCCCGGGCGGAACGGTGGTCGAAGCCACATCCGGAAACACCGGGGTGGCCTTGGCCATCGCATGCGCGCTTAAGGGCTATCAGGCCATCTTTGTGATGCCCGACAAGATGAGCCACGAGAAAATTCAACTGCTTAGAGCATTCGGGGCGCGGGTTGTGATCACTCCAACCGCGGTCGCACCTGACGATCCGCGCTCTTACTACTCTGTAGCGGAGCGGATTGTGGAGAAGACCCCCAATGCGGTGCTGGCCGACCAATATCACAACGCCATTAATCCTGAGAGCCACCGACTTACCACCGGCCCAGAAATTTGGGAACAAACAGCGGGCAAGGTAACCGACGTGGTCGTGGGAATGGGCACAGGTGGAACTATCTCGGGCATTGGGCAATTCATGCGTGAGAGCGCTCACGAAGTGCGCATTATCGGCGTTGACCCGAAGGGATCGCTGCTTTACGACGTTTGGAAGGCAGGCGGAGCGCTCGAGGGACTCGAAGCCACGACTTACAAGATCGAGGGGATTGGCGAAGACTTTGTACCCACTACCCTGGATTTGCGCTTGGTAGATTCGGTCGTCCAGGTCGATGATGCCGAGGCCTTTCGCTGGACCCGACGCCTGGTTAGAGAGGAAGGCATTTTTTGTGGAGGTTCATCTGGGGCGGCGATGGCGGGGGCGGTCAAGGCCGCGGAAGGGCTCGGCCCCGAACGGCTTATGGTCGTGGTTTTTCCTGATTCGGGAGACCGTTATCTCTCCAAGGTTTTTAGCGATGATTGGATGCGCGAAAACGGGTTCTTGGAGTTGGACCGCCGGCGGGCGCCGGTGCGGGAGATTGCCAGCGCGCGCGGTTTGGCAGATCTGATCATTGCCACTCAAGATGATCCGCTGCAGGAGGTTGTCGCGCGCATGAGAGACAACGGAGTTTCTCAGCTCCCGGTAGTGGATGACCAGGGGCGGTTGGTGGGCCTGGTATCCGAGGTCGACCTGCTGGATCATATGCTCAAGCCCGATCATGATGCGGCAACGTCGATCGCACCGATGGTAAACAAGGATGTCGGCCGCGCTTTTGAGACAGACCCGCTCGAAGACGTCCTGCCTGAGTTGGTCTCCCGCAAGGTCATTGTGCTCACAGACGAAGCCGGTGGACCCACGGGCATCGTAACGGTAATTGATGCGCTCGAGTACGTGGCTACGCAATGAATCAACTCCCCGAACTCCCAGAGCTGCAAATCGTTGACACGGCCGCCATGCGACCGCATGAGGCTATTGAGGGGGGACGCTCCCAGCGGCTCATAAGAGCGCTGCAGACTCAAGGCTTTCTGAAGAATCCGCCCGTAGTGTTGCGAGTCGAGGGCGAGACCGAGTGCTACGTGGTATTAGATGGCGCCAACCGAACGATGGCAGTGCGCAAGATGGGCTTCCCGCACATGCTGGTTCAGATCGCAAATGAGGGTGTGGAAGTCAAGAGTTGGAATCACATATTGAGCGAAGGCAATTTACGCCCAGTGCTGGAGGGAGTAAGCCGCATATCCGAGGTAGAAGTGAGCAAGTCGGATGAGTTTCGAGCTGCAGCAGCTCTAGCGCGAGAAGAATCGATTGCCTATATGGTGCTGCCGGATGGCGAGACCTGGCAGCTCGGTGTCGATGGAGCGGGTATTTCTGAGAAGCTCAAAGGTCTGACTGAACTCGTGAGCCTGTACGAGGGGCGCTTTAGACGCGAACGGACGACCACCTCAAACCTCAACGGATTGTCAAATCTGTACCCCGAAATGAACTGCTTGATCGTATATCCTCAGTTTAGCGTGAGCGATGTGATTGAAGTGGCTTCCAGCGGCGCGCTATTTCCGAGTGGACTGACTCGCTTCTTGATCTCTCCCAGGGCGCTTCGAGTCAATTTTCCTTTGGCCATGCTGGCCGACCGATCTCCGATCGAAGAAAAACGCAGGGCTTTGGAAGAGTGGATTCGGCAGCGGGTGGATCAACGCAGGGTGCGCTTCTATGCCGAGTCCACGTTTGTGTTCGACGAGTGATCAGGCAAGTGCCTGATCCAAGTCATCGATAAGATCCCCCACTGCTTCCAGACCCACAGACATACGGATCAAGGCCGGATCGACCTCCAAGCCTGAGCCTGCGGTTGAGGCGTGGGTCATCGCCGCGGGAACCTCGATCAACGACTCCACCCCGCCCAGCGACTCGGCAAGACTGAAAACCTTCGTTGCCTCCGCCAATCGCTTCGCCGCGGCGGCGCCCCCTTCCACCGCAAATGACACCATGCCGCCCGCCGACCGCATCTGGCGCATCCCCAGCTTATACTGCGGGTGACTTGGCAAGCCGGGGTAATTCACCTGCTGGATCCCTGGCTGCTCCTGGAGATGCTCGGCAATTCGGAGGGCGTTAGCGGAGTGACGATCCATTCGAACCGGGAGCGTCTTGATGCCGCGCAGGACCATAAAGCAGTCGAACGGCCCCGGTACGGCGCCGATGGTATTCTGGTAGAAGGCCAACCGCTCGGCAACCTTGGGAATATCCGTGACGATCGCGCCGCCGACTACGTCGGAGTGGCCGCTCAGGTATTTAGTGGTAGAGTGCTGAACGATGTCGGCCCCCAACACCAGTGGTCGCTGCAGATAGGGTGTGGCAAAGGTACTGTCCACCGCCACCAAAACCGCTGGATTCCTGGCCTTGGCCAGCCTTGAGATATCTTCGATATCGCATAGATGCAGCAAGGGGTTGGTCGGTGTTTCCAGCCACAATAGCTTCGTGTTCGGTTTCATCTGTGCCACGAAGGATTCCGGATCCGTCGCCGAGGCGTACGAAAA
>JBGMQN010000062.1:0-5420 GCA_048054495.1 Anaerolineales bacterium | reverse complement strand
CCCGCGCCGATCACGACGATACGCTCGACGGTCATCCCAAATCCCTCCTGGGTGCTCGATGTTTATGCGGTTTGGAAATTCCCGGAAGCAGCAAGTGTGGATGGACTATGCCAATTCGACCGCCATCGCCACCGCTTCGCCTCCCCCAAGGCAGAGAGATGCCACGCCCTTTGATAGGCCGCGATCCTGCAGGGCGTACAGCAGCGTGGTCAGGATGCGCGCCCCCGAAGCTCCAAGCGGGTGACCGAGGGCGATGGCTCCACCGTGCACATTAACTTTGTCCCAATCCCAGCCGTCTTCGCTCATGGCATAGCCATCTGCCAGCACCTGGGCGGCAAAGGCTTCGTTTAATTCAATGAGATCGACTTGCTCCAGGGTCCAGCCTACGCGCTGCAGCAGCTTCGGTATCGCGTACGCCGGCGCAATGAACATTTCGCGCGGCGGCACGGCTGCCTGGGCGTAGCCGGCGACGCGCGCCATGGGCTTCAACCCGAGTTCCTGCGCCCGCTCGCGGCTGGCGAAGACCAGCGCCGAAGCGCCGTCGTTCAATCCGGACGCATTTCCGGCCGTAACGCGTCCGTCATCCTGGTAGGCGGGTTTGAGAGCGGCCAGCTTCTCCAGTGATGTATCGCGCCTGGGCGCTTCATCTTCTGTCAGGACGTTCGGCCCTCGCTTCTCGTCTGAGATCTCCAGCGGCACGATTTCGGCCTCAAACTTCCCGCTGTCGATGGCGGCGACCGCCTTCTGATGGCTTTCCAGCGCCCAGCGATCCATGGCTTCACGCGTGACTTCGTATTCGTCGGCAATGAATTCCGCCGCCATGCCCATAGTCCACTGCTCGAATGGATCCCACAGGCCATCCAGCAGCAACGCATCCTCCAGGCTCTCGTGACCGTAGCGCGGTCCGCCCCCGCGACTCCGCACGAGGTACGGGGCGCGGGACATGTTTTCCATTCCGCCGGCGACCATCAGGTCCGCGTCGCCTGCCTTGATGGCCTGCGCGGCCCACATACCCGCCTTGAGGCCCGATCCGCAGACCTTATTTACGGTGGTTGCGCCGACGGAGGGTGGAAGTCCAGCCCCAATCGCGGCCTGTCGGGCGGGGGCCTGGCCGATCCCGGCGCTGATGACATTGCCCATCAACACTTCATCGATCAACTCGGGCTGCTTGAGCTCGGCCCGACGAACCGCCTCTCGCACCACAATCGCGCCGAGTTCGGTGGCGGTGAGCTTGCTGACTTCGCCTTGAAAACGCCCTATCGGGGTACGGACCGCGCTAAGGATAAGGGGTTCACGAGCCGGGTCTCTGACGTTCAATCCACCCTCACTTCGTCGGCCTGCCCTTTCCCCGTTGGATTTTCCCAGTGGCTCTTCAGTCGTGAAAAGGTCTCGTCGAGACGCTCCGGGATCACGCGCGTCTCGGCGGTGGTGGCCATGAAATTAGTGTCGCCTGCCCAACGCGGCAATACGTGCATATGCACATGATGGACGACGCCTGCGCCGCCCGCCTTACCAATATTGACGCCCAGGTTGAAGGCCGTGGCCCCATAAGTAGCCCTGAGGACGGCGACCGCCCGGGAGGAGAGGTTCATGACCTCCAGCATGGTCGAATCCTCTAAGTACTCGATAGAAGCCTGATGCACGTAGGGAACCACCATGAGATGGCCATTGGTGTAGGGGTAGCGGTTCAGCACCACGTACGCCTCATCACCGCGATGCATAATCAGGTTGTCGTCGCTATTGGGGAGTTCGCAAAACAGGCATTCGGACGAGTCGGAGTGGCCTTCGATGTATTCCATGCGCCAGGGCGCCCAGATTCGGTCCATTGAAAAAGGGGCTTCCTGAAAAGCCCCAACGAGACTGCAGGCGATTGTAACACTTCGCTGGCACGGCACCTGCATCTAGGGATAAAATCGGCGCCGTGCTAGACCCGTATGAGCTTGAGAAGCGGCTGCCGGTGGGAAGGATGGGCGTCGAAGTGCATCTGCATTCCACGATCGGATCGACGAACGACCGCGCCGCTGAACTTGCCAGGGAGGGCGCACCCGAAGGGGCCCTGGTTCTGGCAGACGAACAGACCGCCGGCCGCGGCCGACGAGGGCGGAAATGGCGCACGCCTCGCGGCAGTGGCATAGCCATGAGCCTGGTCATGCGACCCAGCCAACTGGAACGAGCCGCACTCGGTGCGATGGGCCTGGTTGGGGCTTTGGCCACGATCGATGCCCTGAAAGGACTGCGGCTAGAACCCCGTCTCAAATGGCCTAACGATGTGCTGTTAGAAGGCAAGAAGGTAGCGGGCGTCCTGGCGGAGGCCAGCTGGACCGGGACGGCACTGGACTACATCGTTCTTGGAATAGGATTGAATGTGAAACCGGTACCTCTGGAAGGCAAGTCCGCTTTCGACTACCCTTCAACCAGCGTCGAGGACTCAGTCGGAGATACGGTCGATAGGGGAACCCTGGTATTCTCCATCGTCGCAGGAGTCGATGACTGGTACGAACGGCTTCAAGCGGGAGAGGCACACCCGGCGTGGGAGGAGCATCTCGCATTCAAGTCTGAATGGGTATCGCTAACGAATGGGGAGCAAGAGCTAACCGGACGGCCGGTTGGACTCACCCGAAGCGGCGGCCTACGGCTGGAAACAGCCGAGGGGGAGGAACTGGTTCTGGAAGCGGGTTCCTATCAACTTCGACCGATGGATACAGACCCGCGCAAGCCAAATTGATGCAGCTGGGCTAAGATTAGGCGAAGGGAGCGCATGCCATGTTTGATGACCTAAGAGACAGTCCGGAAGAAGATCCTATTTCTAACGCCGGATTCGCGTACGAATCAGAACCCGCAGGGCCAGAATTCCGCATCTTCGGGATGACCGCCGGGCAACGATTGATCATCTCGCTGATGCTGCTCGCCACGGTTTTCATCCTGGGCCTGAGCTGTACACTCGTCACAACGAAGATCTGGCCCTTCTAGTTCGGATGTAAGGCAGAGAGGCGCCGTGCTGAGTCCTCACGGATAACGGGGACTTAACTGAAATCCCGCGAGCATGACGCTCGCGGGATTTTTCGCGCTGGCCATGGATCTATCTGCTAGGGTATCAACTGCAGGTAGGACTCGGCTCCGGCCTCCACTTGATCGCGTGTCCACAGCATCGAATGGTACTGATGATTCCGCCATGGATCGATCATGTCGTCATAATGTGGATTGAACGGGTGCCCGGATTGACCGGTCGTGTGGATGGACAATGAGCGGCTCATGTCTCCCAGATCCACGATCTGCAGGTAGGAGGAAAGCCCGGTCACGCTGAACGGCTCGTTGAGGTCATAGCGGGATCTAAACAAGGTTTCAAGGCCTCCATCCACCTCAAACGGTCCGCGATTGAAGATCCATTCGATGGGCGGAATTCCGCTCTGCCCTAACGTTTGATTCTCAAAGGTGGCCTGATGGAGGTCCCCCCATCGCCAATCGGCGGGCTTGTTGCCCAGCGCATCGGAGAGTTCCTCAACGGTCTCCTCCAGTGATTTCAAGAGAATGTCGTCCCGCAGCTCGATTTCGACCGTACTCGTATCGTCGAACCAGATCGAATCAGGTTCGTCAAGCAGGTTACGCGCGGCCTGGAAGATCGACTGTCCAGATGCCCGACCCATCAGCTGCTCTCCCAGCTCATCCGCGAACATATTCTCAATGAGTCGAAGCCGCAACGTCTCGAATATTGCCGCGCCTGCGCTATCCCGATCCTCGCGACCGTCCCAGGCGCGCAGGATATCCAGTGCCTGACGCTGGAGGCTGTCCGATGGCTGCAACGACAGAAAGTGAGGCAGGATTTCCTGCGCGTAGAGTGAGTTGGTGTCGCGCTGTATGCTTTGCATGTCCTGGACCGACACTGAATCGTCGGCCTCCAGCAGTTCCACCAACCGCCGCGCACGATAGCCAGGGTCCCAATCCACGCTTAGAAAGTAGGGATAGTCTGGCCCAACCACCGCATTATTGGCCGTTACGACGTATCCCTCGGGCGGATTGAACACCGATGGGAGCTCCTTGTAGGGGATAAAGTCGGTCCATTCGAATTCGCCCGTCCATCCGGGAACTGGGATGGTGCCATTGCCGCGCGCGCGAATCGGATAGCGGCCGGTGGCCTGGTATCCGATGTTGCCGTCGACATCGGCGTACACCGCGTTCTGGCCAGCCACGTCCCAGTACTGCAAGGCATCTCGGAACTCATCCCAGTTTTGCGCTCGGTTGAGGCGGAGCACGCTTTTGTGGATGGTCCCCGGCTCCAATGCCGTCCACGAGTACGCTAGCGGCTCCCAGCCGTAGCTCCAGTCCTGCTCGAGACCACCGGCCACATCATTGATGATCGGTCCGTGGCGCGTTTTGCGGACGTCGACGATGACCGGTTCATCCTGACCCTCTACCTCGATTTCCTCGCGCACGATCTCCATGTCGAGCCACTCGCCACGGAATTCATACTGGTTCGGGTTTTCCGGATTGAGGCGCTCGATGAAGTAATCTTCGTGGTCACCAACAAGGTAGGTGAAGCCCCAGGCGATGCGGTCGTTGTGACCGATAAGCACTCCCGGAACGCCGGGGAAAGAGGCGCCGACGACGTTCAGGCCACATTCTGGACTTACCGGTTTGCAATGCAGACCTACTTCATACCAAACGGAAGGCATCTGGATGCCCAGATGGGGGTCGTTGACGAGCAGCGGGGCGCCGGTGGTGGTTCTCTCGCCGGAGACTACGGCACTGTTGCTGCCCAAGCCCTGGCCGGAGGCCCAAGGGTAGCGGCCAAATGCGATGTCAGGCACCGATTCCAGGGTGGATTCCGCCAGCGTACCGGAAACGATGAACGGCTGGTCAGGGTCGTAGGCGGGCATGAGTTCCTCAATGGCAGGCGTGCCCAACCGGGCTGCGATATTCGCACGGGCAAGTTCTTGGTCGGCGTTGCTCCTGAGGAACCATGCCAGCAGCTTGCCTGAGATCAGGGTATCAAAGGGGCTCCATTGCTCGGGCTCGAAGCGGGTTCCCTGCAGCCCAAGGATCGTGAATTCGAGGCCCTTTGGCCCGCTGTGCGTTTCAAGATACGCGTTCACGCCCTCGGCATAGGCGTTCAGCGCCTCAAGGTCTTCTCCCTCTAACAAATTCGCTTCGACCGAAGCCGCTCGGTGTAAGCCGATCGTGCGGAAGTAGCGGTCTGTATCCAGCGTACCTTCGCCTAAGATCTCGGACAGCCGACCGGTGGGAACGCGGCGCTGGAATTCCATCTGCCAGAATCGGTCCTGGGCCTGGACAAAGCCATTCGCCATCAAGAGATCATGCTCGGTCGAAGCGTAGATGTGCGGGATCCCAAAGGAATCGCGATAGATGTCGACGGGGGCATCGAGGCCGGCCAGGGTCAGGGTCCCGTCCACTTGTGGGAATGC
>JBGMQN010000047.1:0-5432 GCA_048054495.1 Anaerolineales bacterium | reverse complement strand
GCTCCCGCGCTCCCCAACCGGCCTCCCGCGCGCCTAAAACATCACTCTTATGTCACATACTGGCCGAAAAACCGCTATGCTATACTTCGACGGACATGAGCACCCTCACCGGCCTTCAGTGCCCGGAGTGTGGGGAGGAGTTCGAGGCAGATGTCGTCCAAACGGTGTGCGAAAGTTGCGATTCGCCGCTTCTTGCGAGGTACGACCTGGCTCAAACCGCCCGGGCGCTACAACGTGAGAGGGTGAGCGGACGCCCGGCAGGGCTATGGCGCTGGGCCGAGCTGCTTCCCGTACGTGACCCAGGCAAACGCTTTACGTTAGGAGAGGGGGATTCTCCGCTATTGCCGCTCCGGCATATCGGGGAGCGTTTGGGTCTGAAACGGCTCTATGTCAAAGATGAAGGAGTCAATCCCACCGGGACCTTCAAGGCACGCGGCATGGCGGTCGCACTCTCCCGCGCTATAGAACTGGGCGTGGAAGAGGCGGTGGCTCCCACCGCGGGAAACGCGGGGGGTGCACTGGCCAACTATGCCGCGCGCGCCCGGATTCCGGCGCATGTTTACATGCCGCGCGACGCGCCCGCCTCGAACCAAGCCGAGGTTCTCGCCGCCGGCTCCGATCTTCAACTTGTGGAAGGAACCATTGAGGACGCCGGCCGAGAGGCGGCCGCCGAGGCGCGCACGCGCGGCTGGATGAACCTCTCTACCTTTCGCGAGCCCTATCGGGTCGAGGGCAAGAAAACCATGGGGCTGGAGCTCGCGGAGGACTTCGAGTGGGAGTTGCCAGAAGTGGTGATCTACCCCACCGGTGGCGGCACGGGGCTGGTCGGCATGTGGAAGGCCTTCGAAGAGCTAGAAGAAATGGGCTGGGTGGACTCTTCCCGGCCCAGAATGGTGAGCGTCCAGTCCGAGGCCTGCGCGCCCATTGTCGATGCAATGCAGTCAGGCGCCGATCGAGTAGTCGCCGCCAAATCCGATCCCACACGCGCGCCCGGTTTGCGCGTGGCGAAACCCTACGCCGACCGCCTGATCTTGCGCACCCTGCGGGAAAGTGGAGGCGCGGCGGTAGCGGTCAGTGAGGGTCAAATCGCCGCTTCAGAGACCGAATTGGCGGGGGCCGAGGGGATATTCGCCTGCCCTGAAGGGGCGGCCACCTTGGCCGGACTCAAGCTGCTGGTTGAAGCAGGTGATATTGTGCCCGATGATCGTGTCGTGCTGTTCAACACCGGCCACGGGCTGAAATACCTATCATGAGTGTCGAAGCGAAAGCTACCGAGCGCGAACGCGCCTCCCTGGATCTGCTCTATGCCATCAGCCGCGAGCTGTCGGGTGAGCTCGACCTGCGTGACCTGCTGCAGCGCGTTTTGAAGCTCACCATGACGAATGTGGGAGCCCTCAGCGGCAGCATCCTGGTGCTCGACGAGGAGGGCAAGGTAAGCGAAGGTGCGCTGGCTTACGACGGGAAAGTACACGACCAGACCGCCGAACGGCTGGCTGATACCTTCGAGCAGGGCCTGGCAGGCTGGGTAGTGGAGAATCGTGAAGCGGCGTTGGTGGTCAACACGCTCGACGACAAGCGCTGGCTCGACCGGCACCCGGAAGAAGAGAACGGAAATCCCCGATCCGCAATCAGCGCCCCGCTGCTGGCTAGGCACCGCATCGTGGGGGTCGTCACGCTCGTGCATCCGCAGCCGGAGCACTTCACTGAGGCGGATGTAGACCTGCTGCGAGCCATTGCGGACCAGGCGGGGATTGCGGTAGAGAACGCGCGCCTCTTCCGCGCCGAGCGGGAGCGAAAGAGCCTCGCGCAAACCCTGCAGGAGATCGCCCGCATCATCAATTCGGCTCTCGATCCCGGTTTGGTGTTTGATCAGGTCCTGCGCCAACTCGCCCGCGTAGTTGACTATGACAGCGCCAGCATCTTCGTTGTGGAGGACGATTCCCTTCGTCTGGTCTCCTCGATAGGCTTGGAGGAAGGCGATAGCCTGGTCGGGGAACAGCTCACGAAGGATCCAGATGTGTTGGCCTGGAAGGTCCTGGCGAGCGAGGTGCCGATCTTGAAGTCGGACGTGCAGGAGGAACCGGGGTGGGTCGAGAGCGACTCGATGCCCGGCGCGAAGCTCATCCGGGGATGGATTGGTGCGCCGCTGGTGCTTCGGGAGAAAGCTGTGGGCCTTCTCTCCCTCGACAGTCAGCAAGTGGGCGCTTTCGACGAGCGCGATGTGGAAGTCGTTGCCGGCTTCGCCGATCATGCGGCAACCGCCGTCGCCAACGCACAGCTATTTGCCGATAGTCAACGCCAATTGGAGGCCACGCGCGCGCTGGCCGAAACCGCACGTGCCGTCACCGCCACGCTCCAGCTGGAGGAAGTGCTCCAGCGCATCCTCTCAGAGACCACCCGCTCACTGGACTGCGAGGGAGCCTCTCTGGCTCTAATCGATGAAGAGACGGGTGAGCTGGAATTCCGCAACGCCCTGGGCGGAGCGGCGGACAAAATTATTGGCCTCAAACTCCAAAAAGGGGAAGGGATCGCAGGCTGGGTGGCAGAACACGATGAGCCACTTGTGGTCCCGGATGTCAAGGCCGACAAGCGCTTCTCCTCTGGCGCCGATGAAGAGACCGGCTTTGAAACGCGCACGATCGCCGCGGTTCCTATATCTGTACAGCGCCGCATCATTGGAGTGCTGGAGGCGGTTAATCCGCGCAGCCACGAATTCTCTCCGCTCCATCTGGAGCTTCTGCGGAGCATCGCGGGGCTGGCGGGGACCGCGATCACGCATGCGCAGCTATTTTCAGAGACGCAGGCGGCACGACTACGCTACGCAGGCCTATTCGAAGACAGCATTGATCCGATTCTGATCAGTGATCTAGAAGGCCGCGTCACGGATGCCAATCACCGCGCGGAGACCTTTCTTGGATACTCCAGTGCGGCCCTGTTGGGTCGTTCGGTGCTGAGCCTGCACAGGGCCAACGAGCAGCGGCTACCGGAGAACCTGGGTCAGCTCGAGTTGGGGCAGACCATCTCTTACGAATCGGAAGCCGAGCTTAAAGACGGCAACTCGGTGCCGATCGAGATCTACGTGAAGCGAATCGACATCGAACGCAAACCGTATCTGCAGTGGATTATTCGAGACGTTTCCGAACGATTGGCGCTCGATGAGCTCCGCGCGGACCTCACCTCTATGATCTTTCACGACCTGCGCTCCCCGCTTGGCAACGTGTTATCCAGCCTGGAAGTGTTAAAGACCTCTATGAAAGACGACGACGAGGCGCTTCAGACCGTGCTGGCCATCGCGCTGCGATCGGGACGCAGACTCTCCCGCTTGATTGAACAGCTGCTCGACCTGGAACAACTGGAGGCGGGACAGGCCGTGCTGCATAAGGCGAAGGGCTCGCTGAGCAGCCTGGTGGTTGAGGCGGTTGAAGAGGTGCATCCCGTGGCAGAGGGCAAGGGCCATGTGCTGAATTTTGATCTGGGCTCGGATAGCCTTCCGCTGGTTGAGATGGATGCAGAGATGATCCGGCGGGTGTTGATCAACCTGCTGGAAAATGCCATAAAATACTCACGCTCGGAGGGAAAGATCTCCGTTACGCTGGACAAAACGGATAGGGAACTGCGGGTGGGGATCAGCGACAACGGCCCTGGCATTCCGCGCGAGGATCAGACACGCATATTTGAGAAGTTTGCGCGCGTGCAGCGCAAGGGCCGGCCCAAGGGACTGGGGCTTGGCCTGGCTTTCTGCCGAATGGCCATCGAGGCCCATGAGGGCCGGATCTGGGTGGAGAACCAACCCGGCCAGGGATCTACCTTCTACTTCACGCTGCCGATTTAGTTCGAAACCAATAACCCATGCGAAAGCATCGTTCTGGAGTGCTCGTCGAAGCTCGATATCCGGGGGTCATCCTCGGAGCCGTGCCGTCGAATGACGGCATGTTGCTGGTAGACGTGCCGCTAAGGCCGGACGATGGAAGGGATTGGATGGGTCAGCTGGCAAGCATCGGCAGGCCGAAGTACCTTGCGCTGATGGATCAGCATCCAGATCGGGCGCTGGGCATGCGCGCAATCGATCTTCCCATCGTAGCGCAGGATGCCACACTGCAGGCCATACGGGGCTGGCCCGACGCTTTCAAAGGGTCGGCAAAGCCTATCGGAGCGGAGGCGGACGCGCTGAAACGCATCACCGGAGTGAGTAAGGCCATTCCTTCGATCTCATTTGAGCATGAGCTTAAGCTCCATCTGGGAGACCGCGAAGTGCTCTTCTGGCATCGTGCGGGCCCCACCGCCGGTTCCATGTGGGTCATCCTCCCGCAGGCCAAGATTGCATTCATTGGCGACACGGTCACAGTCTCCGAACCTCCCTACATCGGTGATGCGGAGATCGAAGCCTGGATCGAGTCGCTCGACGAACTGCGAAGCGGGGCCTTCAGCTCCTTCCTGCTGATATCGGGAAGAGACGGCAGCGTCGATCGAGAGGCGGTGAACAACATGGCCCGCTTCGTACGCAAGATTCCGGTGCGGCTGCAGCGGATGAAGAAGAGTGGCTCGCCGGTGGCTGCCGAGAGCGCGGCAAAAGGCCTGCTCAAGGACTATGCGGTCCCGAACGCGCGCCACGACTTGCTCCTGCTCCGGCTTCAGGCAGGGCTGCGCAAACTGCATACCCGTAGCGTGAGCTAGAGAGCAGGGGAGCTCCCCTGCACCCCGGCTTCCCTGCCCAAATGCGCTATCCTTGCGATCATGCACTGGAGCGAACACGCCGAATCCCAATTCGGCATCCGGCTCAACGCCCGCCAGATGGAGGCCTTCGACTGGTATGCCGCCGAGCTGCAGGCCTGGAACCAACGCTTCAACCTGACCGCCGTCACCGATCGGGCGCAAATCGAAATCAAGCATTTCCTGGATTCGCTGAGCTGCCTCACTGCGATGCGCCCTCGACCGGGCGACCAGATCATCGACATCGGTACAGGCGCCGGCTTTCCGGGAATACCGATCCGTATCGCCTGTCCGCATGTGCATTTGGTGCTCGTGGAATCGGTGGGCAAGAAGGCGCAATTTTGTCAGCACGTCGTGGATGAATTGCAGTTCACAAATGTCGCGGTGATCCACACGCGCGCGGAGCAGCTGGGCAGATCGCCCAAGTATCGAGAGAGGTTCGATTGGGCGCTGGCACGCGCGGTGGCGAAGCTGCCTACATTGCTCGAATACCTGCTGCCCCTGGTGAAAGTGGAGGGGAGTGCAATTGCGCAAAAGGGGGATACGGCCCCCGCAGAGGCTCACTCGGCGGCGGCCGCGCTGGATGTACTGGGCGGGGAGCTGGAGGGGATTATTCCAGTGGAGCTGCCGAGCGTGACCGAGACGCGCCACCTGGTGGTTGTGCGGAAGTCCGCCGCCACGCCGGAAAAGTACCCGCGGCGCCCGGGAGTGCCGGGCAAACG
>JBGMQN010000043.1:0-5437 GCA_048054495.1 Anaerolineales bacterium | reverse complement strand
TACGCTGACATCGGCCGCCGTACCTCTAGCCAGCAGCCCGACCAGGTTCACTTGGCTCGAAATAGCACCGTAAGCCAGGTAACCTCCCACCAGGAGGACGGCCACTACGGCGATCCCGATAGTCCGTCTTCTTCTTTGCATTGGTTGCGTAATCCAGAGGCGCGCGTCGCAGTCATCTCGCAGTACGAATTGCCGCGAGGTGGTCAGCAACCTATAGAAGAATTCTAGGAATTCTTGGAACGCTGCTCATAACCGAGAGCCACCTTGCAGGGCGCGAAGCGACCTCAATTCTTCACAAAAGTACCGTTTCGCAGATCCGTCAGTGCCTGCTTGATTTCAGCTTCGGTGTTCATCACAAAGGGTCCGTAGGGCACAATCGGTTCACCAAAGGGCGCGCCGGCTATGAGCATGAACCGGACATGGGAGTTCGGAGCCGCTCGAGCCAGGATCTGATCGCCCTCCCCAAACACGAGCATTCGGACAGCCTCAACTGTTTGATCCAAACCATCTCCGAAGAGACCTTTCCCCTCGAAGACATACGCAACTACGGTGTGGCCGTTCGGCACCGCCAGCGAGAATTCCTCTCCTGCCTTCAACGTCACATCCATATATTGCGGCTGTGCGGCAATTTCCGTAACGGGTCCGGATACGCCGGCATATTGCCCCGCCACTACCCTCGCTTTTGCGCCGTTCTCCCCTGCGGTCGGAATCGTCTCTGAGCTCACCTCTTGGTAGCGTGGCGATCCCATCTTCTCTGCCGCGGGAAGATTGACCCACAATTGAAAACCGTAAACCGTGCCTTCCGGTCCGCGCTTAGGCATCTCCTCATGCATTATGCCGCGCCCGCTCGTCATCCATTGCACATCGCCCGGGCCGATGACACCCATATTCCCTAGACTGTCACGATGGCGGGTGTTGCCTTCCAGCATGTAAGTGACGGTCTCGATCCCCCGGTGCGGATGCATGGGAAAGCCGACCAAGGGTCCCTCGATGGGATCGTTAAAGGCAAAGTGGTCAAACAGCAAGAATGGATCGAAAGGATTCTCCCTGCTGGGCCCGAAAGAGCGGCGCAGCAGCACACCGGCGCCTTCAATCACCATTTGCGGCTCGATCACTTGCTCAACAGCTCTGGGAACCTGGGTCATCTCAGCCTTCTCTGATTCACTAATCAAGATTGTATTCGCAAGTAGCCGTTGGGAGTCTAATCGCCCTCGCTCCCATCGGTCAGGGTGATAGATTACGTTCATACAAACCCGTAATCCGTGGCCCAGCTAATCGTTCTATTGATCCATGCGGAATCTCGCATTCAACCGGCGAGGGCCGGCCGGTTCTGAGCCTGTCTGCCGCGAGCGATGGATTTATGGACGCGTAACTACGATATTGTCGAAGCGGATTTCGGTGCTTGCTTCCTCGTAGGAAGTGGCTGTGAGTCCGATATCCCCTGACTTGTACTGCGTATCTTTGACCGAGGCGAGAAGTTCCCCATTCACGCGCAGCGAAAGGTCGTCTCCCTTGCACGTGGCCTGGAATTCGGGGCAGAACGCCCAGGCCTAGCCAGGCATCTTGAAATCCAGCGCTTGAACCCAACAATCTCCACCCAGGTAGTCCTCTGTGCAAACCATGATGACCGCACGCATTCCGTTGCCGCTCTCCGCACCCTTTAGGGGTACATAGATATAGGCGACGCGATCGGGGTAGATTTCGTTCTCGTGCCCCGGAGGACAATCGCGGGGACCGGGCGCAAATGGATAACGCTCCAGCTCGGGCCCATAGAGATTTTTCGATGTATCGAGGTCAATCAGATGCAGCTGGGCAGTCATGTAGGTAATCTCTGTTGGATTATGAATCTTGAAGACGACGTAGTCGGTCTCCCCACAGCTCCAAAAGCTTTCCAGACTCATATTGAAGGCGGGACTCGGTGTCGGGCTGGGAGGGGGTGTATATACAGGCAGCACCTCCTCCTCTCCAGCCACACTCGCGTATTTCCCCCACAGCCAACAGTATTCGCCGGGGCGGTCCGGATTTGAGATGTACCAAAAATTCGGATCTGAGCTCTTTGCAATGACTTGGGCGGTGGCCTCGATGAGCAGCGTACCGGACCTTTCATACCGCACTCCGGGTCCAATTCGACAATTGGTGGGGGCGGAAACACTGACGTACACGGGTTCAGGAGTGGAGGTTTGAGTTGCTGTCGGCGGGAGGGTGGGACTCGCTGTCGGCGTCGGGACTGGCTCGGTCGACTCCGCAGCAATCGCCGAAACTGTCATCTGCACCTGCGCAGCTACCGTACGCTCAAGAATTGGGGTTTCGGCAACGGTCTTCTCCTCTGCTGGGCTCTCGACCGAACTGCAGGCTCCAAGAAGTAATGCTAAGACCAGAAATGTCCATCGGCCTCGCTTGATCGTGCTATCTGATAGCAATAGACATCACTCAACACTCGGGAACACGGCATTCTAAGTGCGTGCGCGGCGCCCGGTCAAGGTTTACGGCTCAAGATAACCGCCCACCGATCAATCTAACAGCTGAACGCGCAATGTTATCATCATCAAATCTACAGATCTGTTTGGTTCGGTTGTCGATTCTGCTCGTGGGCTACTATCGGATGGCCATCGACAACCTGGATGCCGCGCTCGAATGAGCGCGGAGGTGAAAGAGGCCCAATGGAAATTCAGGAAAAGCGCAGCATGGCTGAAATGCTCAAGATGCCCCGTGATTGTGCTCGCTCACTGCAGCTGACGCACAACGTCCGCTACAAGGGCGATCTCTTGAAGGCATCCTTCTTGATATGGCTGGCCGACTACCTCGCGACGGTTCTCAGGGGCAAGCACCCGTTCCCAGAGTACGACCTATCAAATCCCCGCGCCGGAATTCATGTCATGCCGAATTCCGTCAAGATCGGTCTCGCCGGAGATTGGGGGAGCGGCACCATTAGTGCCTACCGCGTCAGGCATGAGATGAAGGAGCTGGAGCCGGATATTACGATCCACTTGGGGGATGTCTATTTCACCGGTAAGCAGGAGGAATTCAACGAATACTTCGTGGGGGAAGATGATTGGCCAAGAGGCTCCTTACGCCGAACGGAGGAAATCACCGCCTTGCCGAGCTATGCGCTAAACGGCAACCACGAGATGTATTCGGGCGGCCACGCTTACTTTAACTCGATCAAGAAGCATTTTGGGCAAGAAGCCAGCTTCTTTTGTCTTGAAAATGAACATTGGCGCGTCGTGGCGCTTGATAGCGGTTATTCATCCCGGTTGATTCCAGTGCTTGAGCTGATTCCGTGGTGGATCCATCTGCATGCACACAATAAGCAGTGGCTCAAAGAAAACATTCTGGGCTCGGACGATTCCAGGCCGATCATTCTGCTGTCACATCACCAATGTTTCAGCAGTTTCGATCTCGAGTACAAACGATTCGGGAGTGAACTGGGAAATGATCCGAGGTATTTGCTCTGGTTTTGGGGCCACGAGCATCGACTTGCGACCTACGGAGAATATCAGGCCCATCCAAAAGGTCCTCGTGTCCGCGCCCGATGTATAGGCCATGGGGGCATGCCCATTGAGGATATCCATTCACCAATCAGGCGGGATCGAAATCTGGTGGCCCACGATCGACGCACTTCCGGCAGCGTCGACGGAACCGAGGTCGGCTATAACGGATTCGCCTTTCTGGAATTCGAGAACGCGGCGTTGGTGATCAGCTACCGCGATGAAACGGGTAAGGTGCTGCTGACGGAAAGGTGGGTCAGTACGGAGCAAGGCGCCCATGGCGAGATCATCGACCACGAGCCTGATCTGCTGACGTTGGAACGACCGATCGAAGAACTTGTCGCGTAGCAGGCTGGCGCTGATGCCAGATTAGCCGATTCATCCTGCTATTTCCTCGAGCCTGTACTCAGCCAGACGCTAATTCGTTGGAAGCCAGAGCCTCAGGACACCGTCCTCGCGACCTACGCCGACAGCCAGATCCCCATTTGGGAAGGCTACTGCCGCAAGATTAGAGCTCAGTCTCCCCCCTATTGGGATCGACCACACTGTCTCAGCCCCTTCGCTGTTACGGCGGATCGCTCCTAGAACTTCCTGCGCCTGGTCTGGCACCAGCAGCTCGATCCGTCCATCACCATCCAGGTCGCCGGCGAGCCCCATGTCAAGATTTGGGGATCCGATGGCATGTGAGCTGTATCCGGGTACTTGGGCCACGATCTCCAGCTTGTCGCCGCGCATCTGGTAGAACTCCACGACGCCGCCGATGTGCGGGGTGAGCACGCTGGCCAACTCTAGCTCTGCGTTCGGTCCGAAAGGCGCAACCGCCAGCTGGTGACGCCATCGAGATCCGGCCCCGATGGCCGGGCCGGCAGCCACGCGTTTCCCCTGCTGATCATAGGCCACGATTTGAGCTCCCTGATTCGCGTCGCTCTCTGTAACGATAATTTCTCGCGTGCCATCCCCATCTAAATCGGCCCAAATGGGAGCAATTCCCTCGATGACCTTCGGTAGTTCGATCTCCAACCGAAGGGAAACGCGCGCAGATGGCGAAGTTTCCACCAGAGTGATACTCGCAGCTTCAAATTCATCTCCAAGCACGCCATGCCCGTACCGGGTTGTTGGATCCGACAACAGTAGCAATCGCCCAGACTCGTCCATCAGCAAACGCGCGTCCGGCAAGGCATTCACCGCGAGCTGAACTACTTCTTCATTCTTCTCAATTGCCAGGTCGCCCGCACTGGTTATGTAGGCCAAGGATCCCGCGGGAGGTGCCAATCTGACAGCGTGGGTCAAGGCGGATGCTTCGGGATCTTCACTTATCAGCAGCGCCGGAATACCATCTTCCACGATGAGCATGGGGGGCATCCCTGGAGACAACCTGGGCGGTTCGACAGCCATGGTCTCCACAGTTTTTCCTGTGACATAAAACGCCTCAGCACGGCCGTCATCCAGGATCGCCACCCAGATGCTTCCCTCTCCCAAAGGCGCCGCGACCAGCCACAACGGTAGTCCATTCAGCGCGATGTCCAGAGGCTCGATGTCAGGCAACTGCCCCTTTCCAGTAACGAGGCGGTTGCCGTCTGGTTGCTGGTATGTAAAGCCAGAGAAAGGGGGTCCAGCTTCAGTCGAGGTCGCGCGAGGACCTGGCGAATCGGTGATCTTCGGTCCCGGCATCAAGGTCCCCTCGCCTCCCGACTCTACTCGAGGCACGCTGGGCGCCGTCTGCACCTTCGCCTCGGGTCTGCAGCCCACCACAACCAAAGACAGTGCTATGAGCGCCAGGATCGGAATTCTTGTCACTGTTCGCTTAGTAGTCGTCTTAATCGGCACGCCTCGATCTAGCCCACCGGCCCAACGCTTACACCCGGCGGGATAAGGTCTGATTGAGAACTAGGCAAATGATCGCCTCACCGAAGTACTACGGATAGCTTGCGAATACCTCAATTCGGCCA
>JBGMQN010000108.1:2140-17593 GCA_048054495.1 Anaerolineales bacterium | reverse complement strand
TTCGCCGAGCGATCCCCAAGATCGCCCAGGCGATGAAGGTCAGCTCTGCGATTCTGGTCCCCTTAATTTCTGAGGAACGGCCGATTGGCATGCTCAGTGTTACCTATGAGGGTGGGCCCGCGGAGTCTGACCTTGGACGACTGGTATCGATTGCGAGCCAGCTCACGCTGGCTATCGAGCGTCAGCGTACGGAAGAAAGAGTTCGCCAGCTCAATGAGGAGCTCGAACAAATGGTACTTGACCGTACTCATGAGCTTGAAGCCGCCAACAAGGAGCTCGAGTCCTTTTCCTACTCTGTCTCGCATGACCTGCGCGCGCCGCTGCGGGCGATGGACGGCTTCTCGCGCATCCTGATGGAGGAATACAGTTCAGAGTTGCCAGATGAGGGCCGGGGCTACCTGCAGAGGGTGCGAGACAACGCCAAGCACATGGGGCAATTGGTGGACGACTTGCTGGCGTTTTCGCGGCTGGGCCGCGCCGAAATGAGAAAGCAGCGTTTCGCACCGTACGAGCTGTCGCGCCAGGTGCTGACCGAGCTGACCGAAGATGGACGGAACGGCCATGCCGAGGTCTCGATTGGTGAACAGCCGGAATGCTATGGCGATCCGGCGCTGCTCAAGCAAGTCTACGTCAACCTGCTGTCTAATGCGCTGAAGTTCACCAGCAAGCGAGAAGGCGCCAGGGTCGAAGTCGGTTTTGAGAGAGTCAATGGCGAAGGTGCCTATTTCGTCAAAGACAACGGGGCGGGTTTCGACATGGCCTATGCCGATAAGCTTTTCGGAGTGTTTCAACGGTTGCACTTCTCTGAGGACTACGAGGGTACCGGCGTCGGACTGGCCATCGTGCAGCGAGTGATCCAGCGACATGGGGGGCGGGTCTGGGCGGAGGCAGAAGTAGACCAGGGAGCGAAGTTTTTCTTTACCCTGGGAGGGAATTCTGATCATGATTGAAAACTCGATGGAGCTAGTGCTGGTCGAAGACAATCCCAACGACCTGGACTTGGTGCTCCACGCCCTCCGCAAGTCTGGGCTGAAAGAAAAGATCCAGGTGCTACGGGACGGGGCCGAGGCGCTGGAGTATATGTTTTGTGAGGGGAAATACGCAGATCGCAGCATGTCAGATGTCCCGAAGGTGATTTTGCTGGACATCAAGCTGCCGAAGGTCAATGGTCTGGAGCTGCTTGAGCGTCTCAAGGCGAGTGAACGGACCCGGGCAATCCCGGTGGTGATGTTCACCTCCTCCCGCCAGGAGCGTGATGTAGACGATAGCTACCAATTCGGCGTAAACAGCTACGTCGTCAAGCCGGTGGATTCGGAGGAGTTTACTCGGGTCGTGGCCCAGCTGAAGCAATACTGGCTGGAAACCAACGAGCCTCCACCGGAGCCGATACAGGAGTAGAGAGAAAACCATGTCGACACCCCTGCGTGTGTTAATCCTGGAAGACCGGCCGGACGACGCGGAGCTTATAGTGCTCGAGCTGCAGGATGCCGGGTTTGAGCCAGAGTGGAGGCGGGTGGACACTGAAGAGGAGTACCTGGCGAGTCTGGATCCGGAACTGGACATCATCCTTTCCGATTACTCTATGCCGCAATTTGACGGCCTACGCGCACTTATCCTCCTGCAGGATCGAGAGCTGGACATCCCCTTCATCCTCGTAACGGGTGGCCTGGAGGAGCTCGGCATGGCATGCTTAAAGCAGGGAGCGGCCGACTACCTGATCAAAGACAGGCTCGGCCGTCTGGGGCCGGCCGTGACTCAGGCGCTTGAGGATAAAAGGCTGCGAGCCGAGAAACTGGAGGCCGAGCGGGCGCTGCGAGAGAGTGAGGAGCGGTATCGGACGTTGTTTGAGGATTCGATAGACGCGATCATTATCGCCAACGGTGACGGGAGAATCATCGATTTCAATTATGCCGCGCTCCGCATGTTTGGCTATCGGCGGGATGAGATGCTGACGATTGACGACCGGGATCTTTTCGTTGACCCCGAGCTGGCTAATCGCTTTGTGGAGCAGCTTGAACGGCACGGTTCGATCCGGGATTTTCAGGTCAGGCTGCGTACTAAGGATCGGGAGGAGATCGACTGTCGGGTGGCGGCCTCGCAGCGGCGGGCCGAGGACGGTACTACCCTGGCCCGCAACAGCGTGATTACGCGAATAGCAGAGCTGGCAGTGGCAGGCGACGGGACGCAGCAGAGCTAGGGCGTCTACTAACCCGGCCGCAAGCTCCTGAGCAGCTCCATGCGCTTCTGTTTGAAAGGCCAGGGCTGCAGGAGATCGAGATGGGTGAGGGTCTACGCTAAACGACGGTCGGATGACCCAGTAGATCGTTTGTGTTGACAACCTCCGCAGCATCGTATATGCTTCCGCAATCGTGAAACCGTTTGTTGCTTCTCAGCCGCGCGCTCGTCGACCATACCGGAATGCTGGTCTGGACTTTGGGGCTGCCTGAGTAGCAACTAACATTCGCACGCATTCCCCCGCCAGACCGGCATTGAGGTCTGGCGGTTTCTTTTTAAGGAGTCGCAGTGATCGAAGTCGGAGTCTTGGGTGCGACCGGCTACACCGGAGTGGAGTTGATCCGGCTGCTCGGCCGCCACGAGCAGGTCCAGCTTGGATTCGCGAGCTCGCGGTCCAATGCGGATCGGAGTCTGGCGCAGGTCTTCCCCGGAGCCCCGGAGGTCGATCTGATCGATCCGGAACACGCTCCCCTGGAAGACGTGGATCTGGTCTTCCTCTGCTTACCGCACGGGGAGTCCGCCAGGGTAGCCGCCGAAGCGCTGCAAGCCGGCACGCGCGTGATCGACCTGAGCGCCGACTTTCGCCTCGCAGATCCCGACACATACCAACAATGGTACGGGCAGCCCCATCCCGCCCCCGAGCTGCTCGATGAGGCGGTCTATGGCCTGACGGAAATCGCACGGGAGCAGTTGTCCGGCGCTCGCCTGGTGGCCAACCCGGGTTGCTATCCGACCACGGTCCTGCTTGCGCTGTATCCGCTGCTGATCGGATCGGTGGTTAGCGGACAGGTGATCGTGGATGCCAAATCCGGCGTATCAGGGGCGGGCCGGACGCCCAAGCTGGCAACACACTTCGTAGAGGTAGCAGGTGATCTGCGGCCGTACAGCATCGGTCGGGCGCACAGACACCTGCCCGAGATGGAGGCGATGATCGCCCTCTGGGGCGACTCGCACCCAAAGCTGATTTTCAGCCCCCACCTCCTGCCAATCCCCCGCGGCCTGCTTTCCACACTGTATGTCCCGCTGCGTTCGGGCTGGGTCGAGTCGCAGCTTCATGAGCTCTATCTCGAGACGTATGCGGACGAACCGTTTATCAGGATCCTTCCCGTGGGCGAGGTGGCGACCTTGCGTCAGGTCAACTACAGCAATCGATGTGTGATCGGCATGACGGAGGTGGATGGCACGCTCGTCATCACTTCCGCCATCGACAACCTACAGAAAGGCGCAGCCGGACAGGCGCTGCAGAACATGAACGTCGTCTTCGGATTGGAGGAGACCGCCGGGTTGATCTAAAGCCGAGCGGAGAGTCAACGATGCGAGTGATCAAGGTCGGCGGGAACCGACTCGACGAGCCTGAATTTCTTGAGCAGCTGGCCGGCGTAGCTGCCGAGCTGCCCGGTCCGATGATCCTGGTCCACGGGGGAGGGCAGGCGGTGGACGAAGTTCAGGTTCTCCTGGGTTCTGAGCCGGAGAGAGTGCAGGGGATGCGGCGCACCGGTCCGAAGGCCTTGCGGGCGGCGCTGATGGTGCTCTGCGGCCAGCTCAGAGCACAGCTCGTGGCGGCCCTGATACGAAACGGGATTAGAGCGATCGGCTTGAGCGGCTTCGACGCCGGCTTGATTCGCGTGCGCAAGCTTGAGAACCCGACTGTGGACCTCGGATTCGTCGGCGAGGTGGTCAGGGTCGAGACCGAACTGTTGTATGGGCTGCTCGAGGCGGGACTCCTTCCGGTTGTATCGCCGCTCTCGCTCGGCTTGGACGGCCAGATCTACAACGTCAACGCCGATAACGTCGCCGGCGCCATAGCCGAGGCGATGGGCGCAAGCGAGCTGGCCTTCGTCTCGGACGTACCTGGTGTGCATCGCTCGGGCCGGCTCGTCCCCCGGCTCGAAATCGGCCGGACTGAAAATCTAATAGCCAATGAGGAGATCCGTGCGGGGATGGTCCCCAAGGTGCGCGCCGGCTCGGATGCGCTGCGCGGCGGGGTCCCGCAGGTGAGAATCGTCGATTTGCGCGGCCTGGCCTCCGGCGGAGGCACGCTGCTGACCGCGGGAGGATCCTAGCCTATGGAGGTAGAGCAGATCATCCAGCTCGATTCTCGCTACGAAGACACGCTGCTGACCGCGAGCGGATCTTAGCCCATGGATACGCGACAGATCGTCCAGGCCGAAGCCCGTTATCTGGTGCATACCTACAACCGTCCGCCGGTGGTCTTCACTCGCGGAGAGGGGAGCTACCTCTTCGACCGCGAGGGCAAGCGCTATCTCGACTTCGCGGCCGGCATCGCCGTCAACGCGCTCGGACACGCGCATCCGGACTGGCTCGAGGCATTGCAGAAACAAGGTCAGAGGTTAACCCACGTCAGCAATCTGTTTCATACCGAGCCGCAGGTCGAACTGGCCCGACGGTTGGTGGAGAGCTCCTTCGCCGAGCGGGTCTTCTTTTCCAACACCGGCGCCGAGGCGAATGAGGCCGCATTGAAGTTCGCCCGCAAGTGGGCGCGGCTCAACTATGGAGCGGACAAGCACGAAGTCATCGCCTTCGAGGGCGCGTTCCACGGCCGCACGATGGGCGCCCTGTCGCTGACCCACAAACCGGCATACCGGCTTGCGTTTGAACCGCTCGTGCCAGGCGTGACGTTCGTCCCGTTCAACGATTTGGCTGCGGCCGAGCGGGCGATCAGCGACCGAGTGTGTGCGGTATTCGTCGAGCCGATCCAGGGTGAAAGCGGCGTGCACGTCGCCGAGGCGGAATTTCTGGTCGGACTGCGCAGGCTGTGTGACCGGCACCATACTCTGCTGGTTTTCGACGAGGTGCAATGTGGTCTGGGCCGTACCGGTCGACTCTGGGCGCACGAGTGGACAGGGGTCACTCCCGACATCATGACTCTGGCGAAGCCGCTGGCGGGCGGATTGCCCATCGGGGCCACTTTGGTAACCGAGCGGATTGCCTCGGCTATCGAACCCGGGGACCATGGAAGCACGTTCGCAGCCGGCCCGCTTGTTTGCAGCGTGGCATGCGTGGTTTTCGATGAAGTCAGCCGACCCGACTTGCTGCAGCGGGTAGTGACTAGCGGTGAGAAGCTGCGCACGGGTCTGTTCGCGCTGGGCGAGGAGCGGATCATCGAGCTGCGGGGACGCGGCCTGTTGCTCGGCGTTCAGGGGCGTGGCCCGGTCAAACCCCTGATCGAAGCCGCCCGGCGGGGCGGACTGATCGTGATCGGCGCCGGCGAAGATGTCTTGCGAATTTGCCCGCCGCTGACCATCAACCCCGAAGAGATCGATGCCGGGCTGCGGGTGTTGGCCAGGAATTGGAAAGCGCTGGAGCGGGTCGATGGAAACTGAGGTGCGCAGGGCGGGTCCGCACGACGTTCCGGAGATTGCTGCTCTGGTTGCGAGCTACGCAAAGCGCGGCGAGCTGTTGCCCCGCACTCGCGGCGAAATCGCGTTGAGCCTGGATGACTGGGTGGTTGCCGTCCAGGGCGATGCGGTTCAGGGCTGCGGATCGCTGGTCCGCTACACGCCGACATTGAGCGAGGTCCGTTCTCTGGCGGTGTCCGCAGGTGCCAAGCAAAACGGCCTGGGCCTGGCGATCGGGCAGGCGCTCATTGACGAGGCGCGCGACCGGGGCATTGCTACGCTGTTCGCCCTGACGCGCGCCACAGGCTTCTTCCAGAAGCTCGGTTTCGAGCTCAGCCTCGCACCGCGTTTTCCTGAAAAGGTGTGGCGCGACTGCCGAATGTGTCCGATTCTGGATCGCTGCGACGAGGTGGCAGTCGTCATGTATCTGAATGGGGCTTGAAGTCCCATTATTCATTGAACCAGGAGGTTTATATGGTGGGATCTGACATCCACAAGGTCGTACTTGCATACTCGGGAGGGCTCGACACTTCTGTCATCGTTCCCTGGCTGCGTGAGAAATACCGTTGCGAAGTGATCTGCTTCACCGCGGATATCGGGCAGGGGGAGGAACTGACCGGGCTGGAGGAGAAGGCCGTGGCAAGCGGAGCCAGCAAACTGGTTCAGGTAGACCTGCGGGAAGAGTTTGCACGAGACTTCCTCTTTCCCATGCTGCAATCCGGCGCCGTCTACGAGCGCAAGTACTTGCTTGGGACTGCCATCGCGCGGCCGTTGATCGCCAAGTGGCAGGCGGCCACCGCGGTTCAAGAGGGGGCAGATGCGGTTGCCCACGGCTGTACAGGGAAGGGCAACGATCAGGTTCGGTTCGAGTTGACCTATAAGGCGCTGGCCCCGAAACTCAAGGTGATCGCACCCTGGCGGGAATGGGACATTCGGTCCCGAGAAGATGCGCTGGAGTATGCGGAAGTGAACAACATTCCCGTCTCGGCCACCACGCGTTCCATCTACAGCCGCGACCGAAACCTTTGGCATTTCTCCCATGAGGGGGGTCCGCTCGAAGATCCGGCGCAGGAGGCGGAGGAATCTGTGTTCCAATGGACCGCCTCGCCCGAACATGCGCCGGATCAGCCCGAGCTGGTCGAGATTGGTTTCGAACAGGGGGTGCCGACTTCGGTGAACGGAAAGGGCATCGGGCCATCCGATTTGGTTGAACGGCTCAACACCCTGGGTGCCCGACACGGGATCGGCCGGGTGGACATGGTCGAAAACCGTCTGGTCGGTGTAAAGTCGCGCGGCGTCTACGAAACACCCGGTGGCACCATCCTTTCAGCGGCCCACCGGGATCTCGAATCGATCTGCCTCGACCGAGACACGCTGCACTTCAAGGAGCTGATCGCGCTCCGCTACGCGGAGCTGATCTACTACGGCAAGTGGTTCACTCCGTTGAGGCACGCGCTGGGGACCTTCATTGCAGAGACACAGGCAACGATGACGGGATGGGTTCGCGTCAAGCTACATAAGGGCCGCGCGGCGGCCGTCGCGCGCTACAGCCCATACAGCCTCTATCGGGAGGATCTGGCCACCTTCGGCGCCGACGATGTGTACGACCAATCCGACGCGAAGGGGTTCATCGACCTCTTCGGGCTGCAGATGAAGGTGCGGGCGTTGACGGAAGAGATCCCATCCACGTCCCCCGAGCTCGCGGTCCAAAGGGATTGAGAGGAAATCGGAAATGCAGACTCTTCCCGATGGCGGGGTCACCGCTCCGCAAGGCTTCGAGGCGGCCGCCAGCGCCTGTGGCTTGAAAACGTCCGGCGCGCCGGATCTGGCGCTGGTCGTGTCTCAGCGAGATTGCAGCGGCGCGGGCGTATTCACCCGCAACAGACTGCCGGCCGCGCCCGTGACCCTCGATCGAGTGACGCTGAAGCGGAATCCGGATCGCTTGCGAGGCGTGGTCGCCAATTCCGGTAATGCCAACGCATGCACCGGGCTGGCCGGCCTGGAAGCCGCCCAGGAAATGCAGCGCCTCACCGCGGAGAGCCTGAGCTGCGATACCGATCAGGTGCTCGTGCTTTCCACCGGCGTGATCGGCGTGCAGCTTGACGTGGCGAAGCTGGAGAAGGGTATTGGCCAGTCCTTCGCGAGACTCTCTAAAGAGAATGGTTTGGCCGCGGCAGAGGCGATCATGACCACCGATACCCGCCCCAAGCAGGTCGCCGTAAGCGTGGAGTTGCCGGGAGGCACGGTCACGATCGGAGGCATGGCGAAGGGCGCGGGTATGATCCATCCCGACATGGCCACCATGCTGGCAGTGTTGACCAGCGACGCGCAGGTCGCGGCGCCGGTCTTACAGCGGCTGCTGCGGGGTGCGGTGGAGCGCTCGTTCAATCGGATTTCGGTGGACGGCGATACCAGCACGAATGACAGCGTCCTGATACTCGCAAATGGCGCCAGCGGCGTGGAGGTGGAGGATGAGGTCGCCCTGGCGCGTTTCGCGCAGGCGCTCGATCGGGTCTGCCTGACACTGGCGCAGGAGATCGTGCGCGACGGCGAAGGCGCCTCGAAGTTCGTAACGCTGTCGGTGGTGGGCGCGCCCGATGAAGAGGCCGCGGTGCGAGTCGCAAAGACCATCGCCACCTCGATGCTGGTGAAGACGGCTCTGGCCGGCGGAGATCCAAACTGGGGCAGGGTGCTGGCCGCGGCCGGTCGCGCCGGCCTCGGGCTCGATCCGAGCCGACTCGGGCTTTGGATCGGCAGCGGTGGCGAAGATGAGCTGCAGCTCGTTCGGGCCGGCGAAGCTGCCGACTGGGAGGAGGCCGAGGCCACAAAGATCCTGGAGGAAGCTGAGATCACCCTGCGGCTTGACTTAGGGCAGGGGGAGGCGTCGGCTACCGTCTGGACCTGCGATCTGACCCACGAGTACGTGTCGATCAATGCAGACTACCGCACGTAACGGAGGGAGAGCAGTATGAGGCTGTGGGGAAGTAGGATGGGCAAGGAACCGGATCCGGATTTCGCCCGACTCAACGCAAGCTTTTCGTTCGACCGCCGGCTCTATGCCGAAGACATCGATGGCAACCGCGCATGGGCACGCGCCCTCGGCCGCGCACAGGTGTTGACTGAGCCCGAAGTCGACGTCCTCGTCGCGGGTTTAGAAGACATCCGCCAAACGCTCGCCGACCCCGCATTTGAGCCGCTCCCGACCGATGAGGACATCCACACCGCCGTCGAGCGTTTGCTGACGGAAAATATCGGACCGGTGGCGGGCAAGCTGCACACCGGGCGCAGCCGCAACGATCAGGTGGCGACCGATTTCCGACTGTGGGTGATGCGCGCCTGTGACCGGATGGATGATGCGATCATGGATCTGGCCCAAGCAGTCATTCAGAGCGCGGAGGGTGGCGTCGATCTCCCGATGCCGGGATATACCCATATGCGGCCGGCGCAGCCGGTTACCTGGGGCCACTGGATGCTCTCCACGTTCTGGCCGCTGCTTCGCAGCAAAGACCGATTCGCCCGCGCGCGCGCCTCCGCCTCCGTGCTGCCTCTAGGCTCCGCGGCCCTCTCCGGCACGGCCTACCCGATCGACCGCCAGGCAATTGCTGCCGATTTGGGCTTCGAATCGGTCAGCCCCAACAGTATCGACGCCGTCTCCGACCGGGAGTTTGCGGTGGAGTACCTGTTCGCGGCTGCGATGCTTCAGGTAAACCTCAGCCGTCTGGCGGAAGGGCTGATCCTGTTCAGCGGCCCCGAATATGGATTCGTCGAGCTCGACGAGGCCTATACCTCCGGTTCCAGCTTGATGCCGCATAAGCGGAATCCCGACGCACTGGAGCTGACCCGCGGCAAAGCCGGGCGCCTGGTCGGCCATCTGACCGGATTGCTGATGACACTCAAAGGCCTGCCCTCCGCCTACGACAAAGACCTTCAGGAAGACAAGCCGCCGGTTTTCGACGCTCACGACACGCTGCTCGAGATCTTGCCGGTGCTTACCGGCCTGATCGGGACGCTGGAGCTGAATCCCGAACGCATGGCGGCTGCCATCACGCCCGATATGCTGTCGACCGATCTGGCCGACTACCTGGTTGGCAAAGGTGTGCCGTTTCGAGAGGCGCACGAAGTCTCCGGCAGAGTCGTGAGGCTGGCGGAAGAGAAGCAGCTGGCGCTGGATCAGCTTCCCTTGCAGGAGCTGCAGGCACTGGACGGCCGCTTTGAACGCGATGTGGCTGAGATCTTCGACCTGGATGCAGCGCTTGAGCGGCGGAGCAGTCTGGGAGGCACGGCGCCCAGCGCCGTCAGAGCCCAACTGGACGCCGCCAAAGAGATACTGACCAGAGTCTAGCGAGGGATCGAGCGCGAATTGGTGAGCTCGGCTGAGCCAGCACCGCGTTGTGACTTCCCTGCGCGGCAGGGCGGCACAGATCACGGGCGTTGCTGCTCCTCAGGGGAGGCGGAGAGCCTCCGCCAGGTCGGCGATCAAGTCATCCGGGCTTTCGATCCCAACCGAAAGCCGTACGAGATTGTCCTTAATGCCAATCTCCAGCCGCTCGTCGGTGGAAAGTTCGAAGTACGACATGAGCGCCGGCTGCTCGATCAGAGTCTCAACTCCTCCCAGACTGGAGGCGATGAGCGGAATCTGGACAGCATCAATAAATTGGCTGGTCGTGTCCAGATCGCCATCGAGCTCGAAACTCACCACTCCTCCAAAACCGCGCATCTGCTCGCGGGCAATGTCATAATCCGGATGGGAGCGCAGCCCCGGATACCAAACTCGAAGAACCCTGGCGTGCGACTCCAGGAATTCGGCCACCTTCATGGCGCTCGTGTTCTGCTGATGCACACGTAATGCCAGCGTTTTGAGCCCGCGTTGGATCAGGTAGGCGGTATGAGGATCGCATACGGCCCCCAGGACCCACTGGTTCTGTCGAATCATTGCCATCAGGGATTCTGAACCCACGACCGCCCCGGCCAGCAGATCATTATGGCCACCGAGGTACTTCGTGGCCGAATCCACTACCAGGTCTACGCCAAATTCGAGCGGGCGCTGATTGATCGGCGTCGCGAAGGTGCTGTCGATCAGGGTCTTGACCTTATGACGCTTAGCGATGGCCACGAGCCGCTCGAGATCCATGACCCGCAGGTAGGGGTTGGTTGGAGACTCGGAGACGATGACCTTGGTATCGGGACGGATTGCGGCCTCAAGTTGATCTAAGTCGCCGGCCGGGACCACTGAGCATTCGATCCCCCAGCGCTTGAGGAATGTCGTACAGAACTGCCGGGTGCGCCGATACGAGTCGTCCGTGATCACCAGGTGGTCTCCTGCATAGAGCAGCGAGAGCAACGTGCTTGTGACCGCGGCCATACCGGAGGACATGAGAACCGAGGCCTGGCCGCCCGCCAGCGCCGCCACTCGAGCCTCGACCGCGGAGACCGTTGGGTTGCCGTAGCGCCCATACTCCACGCGTCCCTCTGCCAGGCCCCACATGCGGGCTTCCATGAATTGTCGGAGATCTGCGGTGTTCTCGAATGTATAGGTCGCCGTGTCGAAAATAGGCAGCGTCAAGGCGTGGTGCGGGTACGGCCTGTTTTCGCCTGCATGGACGACCTCTGTTGAGAGCCGTGCGGTTCGATTGCTCTGCGCTGGGAGTGTTGCCATCCGTCTCCTCCTCGGGGCTCCCATCCTGACCAAAGCAAATGACCTCTGCCGAAAGACTGGAGAGGTCAGAGTGTTGCACCCGTGTCTCATCTTCCAGCTAATGCTGTCGGAGTTGGCACCTTGTTGGAGACTGCCTCCAACCGGTTGCCGAGGTTTCGCAGGGCCGGTCCCTCCACCTCTCTGGATAAGAGCATTTCCTATTCGATTGTCGTTAGAGAAGCTATCACGTTTTGATCGAGGCTGTCAAGGCGGCCGCATCAAGTCCTGATCGTCCCATGCGCACCCGCATTGTGCAGAATCGCTTCATCTGTGCGGCGTCCATACGCTCAGCTCTATGGCAGCGTGCCCACGAGCAATCCATAGCCAAGCGTACCACCCTCGATCGTCTCGGCGGCACTGGCTGCGACACGCTTGGCCTGCCCAAGGTCAACGCCTGGTAATTCGATCTTCTTTACTTTGAGAATCAATTCGGCCCCGAGCAGCCTGGCTCGCACATCTCTGACAGTCGACTCGAGCACTTCCGGATGCGGCTCGACCCGATCCATGCGGAAGCCGGCACCCTCGAGCAGAGCCTCATAGCGATCCAGAGGGAGCGCATCCGCGATGCATATGATCTGGGCCAGAAGCCCGGTGAGCTCCGGCGGCAGCGGGCCGTTCAGCGTGATGTCGCTCAGCCCCACGCGCCCTCCAGGCCTGAGCACGCGGGCGAATTCGTTGGCCGCCGAGCGCTTGTCTGGAAAGGTACAAAAGGAGCATTCGCAAATCAGCACATCGAAGCTGTCGTCGGGAAAGGGCAAGCTCTCGGAATCCCCATGTTCGAAACGCACGAGATGCTCCAGGCCGGCTTCTCGTGCACGCCGTCGCGCCTGCCCAACGAGTTCTGAGCTGTAGTCCAGGCCGACGACCTCGCATCCGAAGCGCCCTGCTAAGAAAGCGGCGCTGGCGCCGGTGCCTGAGGCGACATCCAGCACCCTCTGTCCTGGACCTAGCTCCAGCAGGTTTCCCAGCCGCTCGGAGAGCTCGAGACCGCCCGGGTGAAATGAATCTCCCAAGAGCAGGCGCGCATAATCCGTCTCGTAGAGAGCGGCGCAGCAGGTCTTGACCTCAGCAGACGCAGGAGCGGAGAGCATCATTTGACTGCGCCGTTCGAATGAAAGGAGAAGGTCAGCGGTTCGGGATCGAATGCGACCCCAGCATTCCGCCGCGCTCGCTGGCGCTGCGCCAGCTGAACCCGCGCCTGCTCACGGTACCCGACGTTGTTGTAGGCACAGAAGGGGATCTGTTTGCCGTCTGGCAGTAAGATCTCCTTGCAGCACTTCATCACGTTCTTTTGGTTGAAGGTCCAGGGATCGAGGAAATCCTGGAGCGCGATCATGAACATGTGGTCCGAGATCTCCGCCAGTTCCGAATCCTCCAGCAAGCCGCAGATGGAACAAGAGAGTGCGAAATCGCGGCCCGACTTTTCAGTTCCCGGGACCGCCGAGGAAGACCAGAGGCCCTCGAGCGCGGCCTGGATCGCATCGGCGCCGAACTCACCGATATCGGGCAATATGCGATTCGACACATAGTCCAGGTAGTCCTCGATATTAATAAAGCGTGGCAGGGGCAGGACCGTCTCGTTCTCGACAAAGGCATAGGTCACCGAGTTGCAGGTGGGGAAGCAGCATGGGACCGGGAAGAAGTCCTTCTCCACAAATAACCCATCCGTCTGCGCTTCAATCAACTTGATGATGTCGGGGTTCGTTATGCGTGTCATCGGGTCATGCTCCCCATGACGGCCGGAGTGAAACGCGGGTTGAAACGTGATTCCGCGAACTGCCGGGTGCTCCAACCCGAATCTGACGATGTCGCCCAGTTCATGCTCATTGACATCGCGCTCAACCGCCGGCACGAGAACGACCGTACAACCAATCTCCGCCAGCCGATCCAGTGCGCGCAGCTTCTCGTCCAGGATGTTGGCCTCGCCCCTCAGAATGCGGTAGGTCTCCGGCTCGAAGCCGTCGAATTGAAAATAGATTGCCGGCCGCGGATCGATCCCGGCAAGCTGTTCGAGAAATCCGTCGTCGGTAGCGATGCGTTTGCCGTTCGTATTCAGCATAACGATTCGGATATTCCGACGGGTGGCCGCCTCGAGCATCGGGATGATTTCTGGATGGATCGTGGGTTCCCCACCCGAAAACTGAACCGCCTCCGGTTGGCCCTCGGTCTCCACGAAGTGATCCAGGATCCCTTCCACTTCTTCCAACGTGAGATTGAAGCCCGCGCCGGCCTCTGCGAAACAGAGCGGGCAATCCATGTTGCATGCGCTGTTTACCTCGATGATGCCCAGGCAGGCATGCTGCTGATGGTCGGGGCAGAGTCCGCAGTCGTGCGGGCAGCCACGATCGATCTCAGTCGAAAACTTCAGCGGGATCGTGCCGGGTTTGTTGAAACGGGCAGAGGCCACGTAGGCCTCGGCATCCCCATAGATCAGCCCCTCGAAGGGTCCATGCTCCGGACAGCGCTTGCGCATGTAAACCTTCCCCTCGCGCAACAGCACTTGAGCATCGATTACGCGACGGCAGACCGGACAAATGCTGCGGGTTAGCTCAAAGAAAACAGAGTCCGAATCCTGCTTGAGGATGCGGGACGTAGAAGGAACCTTCGAAGGGGAGCTCATTCGAGTAACTCTAGTGAGAAAGCCCTGGGCGGGGTGTGAGCGCCAATACAACTCAGACGATCGCCAGGCCGCTGCTTATGCTTGTAGCGCCGGCCACCGGCAGGTACCCGTTGCCAGCGGCTGGCAGTCTCTTTCGTGGCTCGGGTCTAACTTAATTCTGCTAGGCGTGCTCGTCTTCGCAGCCGCCTGATCAATCGACCAATTGGCGATAGGCGGCCACATAGCGCTTGGCGATTCCCGCCCAGCTATATTCCTTCCGAACGAGTTCCAGGGCGTTGGCTCCGCGCCGTCTGCTCTCCGCCTCGTCGGTAAGTGCCTGGTAGATGGTCTGCGCCAGAGACTGAACATCGTCAACCTCCGCGAACCAGCCATTCGCATCGGGATCCGTATCGACCACAAAGCTTAACGGACCTCCGCTCCGCGTGGCGATCACCGGTACCCCAGCCGCCATCGCCTCGAGAAATACCTGGCCGAACGGCTCGAAGTAAGAGGGCGCGACGAACACGTCGGCGAGATTGAGCCCTTTCGACAGGAGGTCATGGGGCAACCAGCCTGTGAAGAAGACGTTCGTCAGGCCTAATTCGCGTGTAACTGTGTGGGGATGCCGGCCTTCCCACTCGTCCGGCATCCCGCCCCAAATGATCAAGTTGAAGGGCGGCCAATCGGGACTCTCTTCAAACCGGCCGTTTACTTCCGCAACCGCTTCGACTAGAAGCGGAACGCGCTTAAAGTCCAGAAAGCGACCGACATACATGAGCAGCGGTTTGAGTTCACCCGATGCGGTCTTGAATCTCTCCAGATCAGCCTCTGCGTAACGCACGCTCCCCGGCGCGCCACCCTCATCCCAGCCCCGCGGCTCTTCTACCAGGATTTGGCGCAAGAAAGCCATTTTCCGGTCTTCTTCCCAGCCCAGTGGCTTGAAGAGCGAAGTATCCACACCGTTGGATATGAACGTAACGTCCCGATCCTCAATTCCGAATTCGGCCATTCCTCGCTGGCGGACGTCAGGGCTGATCGCAAAGAAGTGCTTCACCGATTGGGCTGCCTGGGCCATGATCCCACGCCAGAGGTCCTGGAACGGAGCCTCCTCACGCGCCCCATCCTCCAGGAGCGCCAAGTTCTCCAACATCTTGATCTCAGTCCCGTGCAGCTGGCTCGCTCTCGGCACATCTTGAAATACTTCAGCCGCGGCCAAGTGCATGTGATTGAGGTGATTTAGATGGATCAGGTCCGGCTGGAAGCGCCGGCTTATGTCCTGAAACAGCACTTCCCAGGAATGGCGGAGCGCGGCATATTCGTCGGCGTTGACTTTATAGAATGCTCGGTCAGGCACGCCTGGCTTGTCTTCGTAACTCGGATGAAAAGGCACCTCCCATTCCGACGAAATGGGATTCCGGCCGTTCTCAAACCCCTGCCAGGCCTCCGTGTAGTCCACGAGCGTGAGCGGGAGCTCGCCGTAAAATGTCCTCGCATCATGTTGCGGATCTCCGTCGCTTAATGTTCCGGTCGCCACATGTACCTCATGGCCCAGGTCAATAAGCGCC
>JBGMQN010000108.1:0-2040 GCA_048054495.1 Anaerolineales bacterium | reverse complement strand
GTCGCTTAATGTTCCGGTCGCCACATGTACCTCATGGCCCAGGTCAATAAGCGCCCGCGAGAGGTAGCGGACGACTTGAGCGCTGCCTCCGCGTGGGTAGAAAACCAGACATTGCAGGATTCTCAATCGCCCAGGTTCCGCTTCAGCTACCAATGGACATCTTCCTCTCTGCCCTGATATCCCATTTACAGAACATATGAGTTGACGGGGATCAGCCGCGCGAAGACCAGCATATCACCGCTACACAGCTCGCAACAGTTCCAGGAGGCTGGGCGCGTAGACCCGAATAACGCACGTAGGAAGGCAGACGATACCGAAGGTCTGTTCTTCCTAACAAGAAAATCCCGGCTTCTTGAAGAAACCGGGATTCTTATTGAGCGAGTGCTTGCCTACGACTGCGGGGTAATGGTCACTAAGATCTGGTAGTTTGTGAAGTCCTCCACCAGTGACACGATTCCATCCTCATCTTCACCAGTGTTGGGACCCGCTTGCCGGGGAGCCTGGTCGGCTCCCTCTCCGGGAGTCTGATCGAGTTCCGTCCCGGCGTTCCACAGGAAAAATTGATCGGTGAGATCACCGCTTATGGGGCTGCCGTCGGCTCCGAACAATTCGATGCCGTCCGCACCCGGGGCGAAGAACCAGTCATTGGATTGTACGAACATCGTTGCGATGGTCAGATATTGGCCGGGGTAGGCCGCGACGGTGAATTCATAGGCCGCTCCGGGGCCGGCAGGACCGGGAGCATCCGCACCCAGTGGCGTGTTGAATGCTTCCACAGCGAAGCTGCTCATCGTCTCGTCTCCCATCATTTCACCAATGGTCCCTACGAGAACGCTGGGGTCGCCATCTTCCGCAAGCGCCTCGAGACCGAGGCCGCGATCCGCTTCTCCGGGCGTGAAGAATGCGATGGGACGGTCGTTGAGCTCGTAGGCGCCCGGCGCCAGGACGGTCAGACCGCCTTCCGGCGATGCATTTTCGATACGGATGACGAAGGTGATCTGCTGATCCATCATCTCGTCTTCCGTCATTTCCGAATCCGCCATATCGTCTTCTTCGTCCATTATCTCGTCCCCACCTTCGTCGAGCATCTGCTCTCCCTCCTCCTCCACCATCTCTTCAGACGATTCGGGCTCCTTCGCATCCTCGGACACGACCTCGGTGGCCTGGGCTTGCGGGCTGCAAGCAGCCAGCAGGAAGACCGATGAGAACAGCATGACGAACAGTACCTTTTTCATCTTCATTGCCTTATCTCCTCCAATTGCTTGCTGGGTTGATCGGATACGGAGATATCTTGCAAGACAATCCTTACAGAGGTCTAAAGAATTGATTGTGTATTTCTTAACTGCTTCATGGGCTCAGTGCGGCGAGGATTTTGAGGAGTGAGCTGAGCAGGGAAGGGGCGGGGTGAGCTCAGTCGGGCGAGGAATCGACAGCGACCGAAAAATCGAGAAACTCGTGACAGTGACCGCATCCGATCTCGGGTACTTCGACCGGCTCCCCGGTAAACAAGCAGGATGAGGAAACTTCCACGCCGCGTCCCAGACCGAGGA
Source organism: Anaerolineales bacterium (assembly GCA_048054495.1). Lineage (GTDB taxonomy): Bacteria > Chloroflexota > Anaerolineae > Anaerolineales > E44-bin32 > JADFRG01. Next base: position 490 of record JBGMQN010000108.1, on the reverse strand, counting down.
TTCCCGATTTGACCTTGGCTTTCAGCACAAGATTCGGGCAGGCATTCGCCATGGCAATGCGCGGAACGCGACACTTGCTGCACAAGTCGGGAGCCCAGGTGCCGCCGTTAGGCGACTCCGCAATCAGGCGGCACTCCTGCCGCTCTCGACCGCGATGGTAGTCCTCATAATAGTAGGGACACTCGGTCCCAGCTGGCGTGCGCATAGCCAAATATCTCGTTTCTGCGTGATCCGTCTAGAGGAGATTGCTTCGCTTCGCTCGCAATGACATTAAGGGAGAGAGGTGCGTGGCGACTGAGAAAGCCATCCTGGAGGCGCTCTCCGAAGCCAGAATCAATGGATCGTCATTGCGAGGAGCGTAGCGACGAAGCAATCCCCAACACCCAATCAATGAATCGTCATTGCGAGGAGCGTAGCGACGAAGCAATCCCCAACACCCAATCAATGAATCGTCATTGCGAGGAGCGTAGCGACGAAGCAATCCCCAACA
>JBGMQN010000111.1:11605-17611 GCA_048054495.1 Anaerolineales bacterium | reverse complement strand
ACGAAAGACCTCCGAAGCCGAGGAGACTTCGGAGGTCTTGGCGCGGCTCACGATAGTTGTCGACCTTAGGGCGGGTTGTGATAGGCCGTTGCCTTCTCGATCAACTCCTGATCCGATTTGGGGCTTGCCATTCCTCCCGCGACATGGCAGCTGCGGCAGGCGAAGTCAAGGCCGAGCTGAGATAGCGCCGCCGAACCGTCTTCAGTGAACTGGCCGATCTGATTTGGATCGATCGCCATCAAGTGCGTACGGATATCGCCCGTGAACTTGCTGGCGTCTCCTACCGCACTCTTGGTGACCCGCGGCATGTGGCAGTCGATGCACTCGGCGACATTGGGGTGGATCTGCGAATCCTGGTACGCCGCCTGCTTGAAGTGACAGTTCTCACATTGGGTGCGGGTGGTCTGGACGGTGGGGTCAGATTCTTGGGCTTTCCGGAATTGCACAACGCCTGCGTGCGGATCGTGACAGGTGGTGCAGTCGAGAGTGATGTGCTTGCTCTGGAACAGCTCCTCGTACTGCTCGTGGTGCCGGATGAAGCCGCCCTTCGCGTTGACTTCCTCGATCGCGCCTCGAATATGGCATTGGCCGCAAAGCTCGGCGTCGCGATCTACCGTCATCTGCACGCCCTGCGGGTTAGCAGCGTGCTGGCTGCCGGGCGCGTGGCATTCCTCACACTGGATACCGGGTTCGGCCCAAGTGCCAATCAAGCCCGGAAGCCCGTCCTGATTGCCTTCCGGACTGTAGCCGGTCGTATGGCAGACCCCGCAGTTGTAGGGCTTGTCCTCTTCGCCCGCATGGTATTTTGCCCATCCCGCCTCGGTCCCTACTACGGGGTTGGCAAAGTTGTATTGGCTGGCGTACTCGGTGTTACCCGATTCGCCAGGCGCATCAGTGATGATGTACCCCTCGCTGTCGATGAAGCGCGCCTTCCAGTTGTACCCGCCGATGACGTAGCTGATGTCATCCCAGGTGTATCCTTCCGGCAGCTCAGTCACTTCAGTAAAGGGGTACTCCGGCGGCTGGCCGTCTACCACTGGATTTAGCTTGTAAGCATGGCCGCCCTGCATGAACGTGTCAAAGATCTCTTCATGGCACGCTCCGCAAGTCTCGCTGCCGACGTACTCTGCGCCGGCGGCGGCGGCAACCGCCTCGCCCTGCGGTCCGGCGGGGCCCTGAGGTCCTTCCGCGCCTGGCGGTCCGGCGGGGCCTGCGGGTCCCTCCGGCCCCTCGGTGCCGGCACAACCGGCAATTAGAAGCACTCCCACCAGTACCAAGCTGCCCAACATTATGGATTTGCGATGCATAGGCATTCTCCTCAATATCGGATTAGGCATCCTCTCCACGTTGTTTATGCCGAGTACCCCCTTTCCCCTATTGGGACTTTCCAACGAAGCCTCGAGAATGACAATGGTTCTCGAGGGATCTGTGGGTCAGACACCCAGCAATCTGTGGGGTCTTCTGCCCAGGCTATTGAAGTTTGGCGGATAGATTAACAATTGATGAGTAGAAAACGTCGTATGTATTTGTGGCAAATATCACAAGGGGAACCCGGTAGGCACGCCTGAAGAACGGCAGAAAAAAAGCCCCAATCTCTGAGGATTGGGGCAGGCAACGTCTGGCGTCTTACCTTAGCGCCGGGTGGGAGATGGATTCAGTCATCCAGCGCGCCGGCGTCGATCCACAGGACGATATTCTGGATCCGGTTTGGGCTGAGCGGGCGCTCGGAATGGGGCATGCGTATCTCGGGTGCAACCAATCCCTGGATCACCCAGACGAGCGTGCTGGAACCGGCTGATTCGGGGATAACGACGGCGCCGCCCCGAGTGCCTTTCATGATGCCGGCATAGCTTGAAAGGTCCAGGCCGTTTTCGGCAAGAATTGGCCCATGACAGCTAATGCAATTCTCGTCCAAGATGGGCTGGATGTCTGTGCGATAGCTGCCGGTCCAGGTCATCTCGCCCAGGACAGACACTTCCGTGGGGGTCGGTCTGGCTTCAGCCGAACTTGGCCCACGCCCGGCGATCTGGCGGATAAATGTGATCAGCTCTGCCAACTCAGTCTCCGGTATGCGCGCCTCCGGGAAGCCAGGCATGCCGTCCAGGCCCACGCGGATGATATCTCCAAGGGACTCGTCATCGCCGTATCTAGCCTGGAATTCCTGACCGAAAAGCGCCGGGCCAAGGCCGCTGCCGCCGCCTGGATGGCAGGCATCGCACAACTGAGCGTACACAGCCTGTCCGGCCGCTGAATCGACCGCGGCGCTGGGCGCCCGAAGCGTGCCATTACTCTGGGCCGGTGCTGGCGGGGGTGTCTCTGAAGCAGCCGGGAGGGCAGCGGCCGGTTGATCCGTAACACGCGTAGCCGACTCCCAACGATACAATCCCATGCCTACTACGCCCCCTGCCAGCAGGCCAACCAGGATCAGCAATGCGCCTTTCAGGAAGAGATCACGGCTCATGTCGGCCTACTCCCCTTGTCCTACGATGATCGTGCCGCGCATTCGGCTGTGCCCGGTGCCGCAGTAAACCGCGCACTCGAACGAGTACTCGCCGGGTTCAGTAGGCGTGAACTCTATGATCGTTTCACGCCCAGCATCGATCCGGAAGTCGAGCTCCAGACCGGGGACCGCGATTCCGTGATCGACGTCCCTGCTGGAAACGATCAAACGAACGGGCATTCCAGCCTTGACCGTGATGGTGTCGGGCGAAAACCCGAACTGAAAGGCCGTGATGCGAACTTCCTGGATGGGACCGGGCGTTGGTGGGGGCGGCGCATGCAGGCTCAACAGGAAGCTGGCGATCATTTCCGATTCCTGGTGAGAGAGCGGGGGACTGAAGCCAGGCATGGCGGCCTCCGGATTGAGGCTGAGCGGGTCTTCGATATAGTTGTGCACCCAGACGGAGTCGCGCTGTTCGGCCAGACCGCTCAGGTCTGGGCCGGGACCTTCTGCTTGACCGTCAATGGAATGGCAGCCGGAGCAATTGCGCTGGAACAGGGCGCGACCAGCCTGCTGGGCGGCGGTTAGACGCTCACCGCGTGCAGTGGCGATGGCCGGCGGCGTGGCCTGGAAGGCGCGTATGGTGAGCGTGATCACGCTCACCACTCCCAGGGTGATGATGACGATGGCGTAGGGCCGTAGACGGGGATGTCGCGCCGGGCTACGGTCGATGAAAGGCAGCAGGAAGAGAATCAACACAACGAGCGTCGGTACTCCGACGGCGGCCAGCCCTTCAAGTTCGCCGGGCACGTATTTCAGAAACTCGAACAGGAACATGAAATACCATTCCGGCCGCGGAACGTAGACGGTGTTGGTGGGATCGGCTGCCGCCTCGGTCGGAATGCCGCGCCAAATGATCAAGCCGAGCAGGGCGGCCAGCACAGCCAAAGCCACGATGGCGTCTTTCACAAGAATGTCCGGGAAAAAGGGCTTGCCCGCGCGCTTTAGCTTTGCCAAGCGACGGGCGCGCTGCTCGAGGCCGGGACTGGTCCAGGGCAAGCGCCGGCGCTTCGGGGCCTGCCCACGGGCAGATTGTTGATCCGCGCGTTCCGCCTCCGCGTCCGGCGGGGGAGAAATGCCGTTTCGGATGACCAGGTACAGGTGAGCACCGACCACGCCCACGGTAACCGCAGGCAGGATCAGCGTGTGCACTGAGTAGAAACGCGTCAGCGACAGCGCGCCAAGATCGGTGCCTGCTCGCACCACCCGAAGCAACATTCCGCCGACGATCGGAACGAGGCCCATGATGTTGGTACCGACAGTGGTGGCCCAATAGGCCTTCTCGTCCCACGGAAGCAGATAGCCCGTGAAGCCGAATCCCAGGGCAAGCAGTAACAGGACCACGCCCAGCGTCCAGGTGATCTCCTGTGGGAATTTGTAGGCTCCCATGATCAGCACGCGCAGCATGTGCAGGACCACCAGAATTATCATAGCGCTGGCACCCCAGTAATGCAGTCCCCGAACCACGCTGCCAAAGGCCACTTCGTTCGTGATGTATTGCACGCTGTCGTAGGCATGGTCCGGGCTGGGTGAGTAGTAGAGCGCCAGGAACATGCCGGTGGTGATCTGCAGCCCGAATACAAATAGGGTCGCGCTCCCGAGCGTATGGCTCCAGCCAAGCCCGGCCGGCATTCTGCGACCGAGCACGGTATTCCAGGCCCGCTTGAGCCCCGTGCGGTCCTCCAGCCAATCCCCCAAGCGCTGCCCGGCGGTCGGGGGATTCATGCCGGAACCTTATCCGGGACTCCGACACGGAAATCCTGGTAGACGACATACAGGATGCCGTTCTCGACCTTGGTTTTCATGGTGTCGAGCGGGCGAGGAGGGGGACCACCGATGACGGTGCCGTCCAGCGCATAGATCCCGTCGTGGCATGGGCAGAAGAAGTGGGATGCGTGTTTTCCCTCGCTGAACCAGCTGTAGGCACATCCCAAGTGCGTGCAGTGCCCGTTGTACACGAGCACTTCTGGTTCAGTCTTGCGCCAAACCCAGACGGATATGTTCTCCCGGCGTTCGATCCAACCGTCCTTCCGGAAACGCGTGAACACCACCTGAGACGGCGTTCCGATTGCGAAGTCGCTCAACGGTCCCAGCTGTATCCACTCAGCCGTGGTGCGCTTGAGTGCCGGCGACAGCAGGTATCCAATGAGCGGGATGCCGACCAGGGAAGCGATGAAAGCTGAGATGCCGAGGATCGTCAGCCGAAAGAAGTCCCGGCGGGGGACTTTGGCTTCCGGTGAGCTCGGCTGGTCGGTATGGGTCTCTTTCATTCTCACACCTCATGCACGATGTCGGGACGGGTGGGGAGAGGCGAGTCAGATACCCATGCTCGCCTCTCCCATTGAAAGTGCTAGGGCGCCTCCGTGGGCAGCGTCTGAGCGAACGTCAGCACGTCGATCACGTCCTGCATGCTCCAGCCGCCGTCGATGGCGGAGGGCATGCCGGTGCCTGGCTGGCCGGCGCGCACCTTGTGGATGAACTCCCAAGGGTTGTCAAGCGCGATGGTGCCCACGAACTCGGGATCATCCGTACCACCGAAGTTGATTAGGCGCCCGTCGTCGCCGTGGCAGGCGGCGCAGCTGCCTTCGTAGATCTCCTCGCCTTCCTCGGCATCGCCGTCGAGGGAAGTCTTGGCCTCATAGTCGATGTAGTCGGTCAAGTCGACCAGGCCCTGATTGATGAAGACTGCCAGGTCCTGGATGGCCTGCTCTCCCATGGCGGAGTAGTCGTGATCAGGGTCGACCGCGCCGCTGATCATAGCCACCAAATCGTCGATCGATTTGTCCTGGGCACTCAGTATGCCGGGGAAGCCGGTGAAGTGTGAGCCGGACCCGTAGGCGCCTTCCGCGCCCTGATAGTCCCAGCCATGGCATTCCTTGCAGCGCCAGGTGGCGGTGTCGGTGCGGGTGTTGGTATCCTGCCGGGCCCAGAGCGGATTGTCGCCGCTGGGCTCATCCACGCCAGCTTCCTTCCACCACTTGTCATAGAGTCGGCCGCCGCTTGAAGCAGCAGTTGGCTCGGGCGGCCCAGGCGGCAAGGTCTGCGCGTAGGCCAGCACGTTCATGACGTTTTCGATGCTCCAGCCGTTGTCGATGGCGGAAGGCATACTGGTGCCTGGCTGGCCGGCGCGCACCTTGTGGATGAACTCCCAAGGGTTGTCAAGCGCGATGGTGCCTACGAACTCGGGGTCATCTGAGCCGCCGAAGTTCAGCTTGCGGCCATCCGCACCGTGGCATTCGCTGCAAGTGCTATCGAAGAGCTCATCGCCCGCCTGGGCGTCGGCGGCCAGGGGAGCCTTGGCCTCGTAGTCGATGTAGTCGGTCAAGTCGACCAGGCCCTGCGTGATGAAAACTGCCAGGTCCTGGATGGCCTGTTCGCCCATGGCGGAGTAGTCATGATCAGGATCGACCGCGCCGCTGATCTGGGCCACCAAATCGTCGATCGGTTTGTCCTGGGCACTCAGTATGCCGGGGAAGCCGGTGAAGTGTGAGCCGGACCCGTAGGCG
>JBGMQN010000111.1:0-11505 GCA_048054495.1 Anaerolineales bacterium | reverse complement strand
CTGGGCACTCAGTATGCCGGGGAAGCCGGTGAAGTGTGAGCCGGACCCGTAGGCGCCTTCCGCGCCCTGATAGTCCCAGCCATGGCATTCCTTGCAGCGCCAGGTGGCGGTGTCGGTGCGGGTGTTGGTGTCCTGCCGGGCCCAGAGCGGATTGTCACCGCTGGGCTCGTCAACCCCGGCTGCCTTCCACCACTTGTCATAGAGCAGACCTCCCCCCGAAACCGAACCACTAAGCACCATCTCCGTAGGTGGTGGAGCGGGAGCTTCGGTCGGCGGAGGCGCCGACGTTGGTTCTGCCTCCGGGCTCGCCGTTCCGCCGCATGCTGATAGGAACAAAGCGAGCAGGAGCAGTAAGCCATATCCGATTATCTTCCGTATTTTCATAAGCGTTCTCCTTCCTAGCAAAGTGCTCTCATCGAATCGGTAAGTCACGTAGTTGCTGCCGACCCAGTTTCCATTCCACCTCCCATTTACAGTGCCCCCACCAAGCTTTCATTCGCACAGTGCTGCATAGTCAGACGGATCTGAGGTGCATGTGAGTTTAGGATCGGGTTCGGATTTCCCCCTCTCTATGTCTGGCCGCGGACCATGAAATAAGGTAGGGACATCTCGCTGGTACTACGGCCCCACGGATGCCAGGAAGGTGATCAACTGCCAGCGAGCCTCAGGGGACAGCACATCGCCGAAGGCCGGCATCGCGCCTTCACCCTCGGTCAGGGCGCAGAAGTGACCCGCCGGATCGGCGAGCAGCTCTTCATTGGCTTCGGCCGAGGTGAAGTCGGGTGTTCCGGGCAGGCCGCCGCTGGCGTCGGCACCGTGACACGCCGCGCACTGTCCTTCAAACAGCGCTTGCCCGGCCTGAACGGCGTCCTGGTCGCCCCAATCGAAGGGGTTGGCCTGATCCTCGGCGCAGTCGGTGACCGCCAGCGTGGCGTGGGCCTCGGCCGTTGCCGCAGCGGTCCCTTCGTCAGGCAGCGCTGGGTCGTAGCTGAAGCTGCGGATAAAGTCGATCACCGCCCAGCGCTCATCCTGCGAGAGCTGGGCTTGCCAGGCCGGCATGGATCCCCGGCCCTGGGTCACGGTCAGATACAGATCGCGCGGGGCAAGTTCGTCCATCTGTCGCAGGTCTGTGAAGTCAGCAGACCCCAGCAGCTCACCGGAACCGTCCTGACCGTGGCAGGAGGCGCAGTCCGATAGGAACAGGCCCTGGCCCTCCTCCAGGATTTCGGCGGTGGTCGACAAGCGCCACACATAAAAGACAACATCCCACCGCTCGTCCGAGCTAAGCAAATCTCGATAGGAGGGCATTTCTCCCCGTCCCTCGGTTACCGCGGCGTAGAAAAAAGCCGGCGCTTCCCCACGCATGTAGTCGAGGTCGCGAAAATTGCGCGAACCGGATATGCTGCCTGTCCCGTCTTCCCCATGACATTGAGCACAGCGGGTCGCGTAAATCTCTTGGCCCACAGCGGCCGACGGCGGTTGGGCAGGGTAGCTAAGGACCGCAAAAACGGGCTGTTCGGTTGGCTCGATTCCACTCGGGATTCCGGTGACAGGGGCCAGTGTTGGAATCGAAGTCGGCGCTTCGAGTTGCTGCCTCGGTGGACCGCAACTGGCCAATCCAGCGAGCAGTACAACGAACAGAGCCAGGGGTAAACTCCGATGTCGACCGGTCATGCGAGCTAGCTCCTAACCATCAGTTTCCGGGAAGGTGCGAATGTAGTTGATGACGTCCCAACGTTCCTGGACCGTCAGGTTTTCGGCCAATGCAGGCATTTGGCCGAATCCGGATTGAATCACGAGGTAGACCGAGCCGTCGAACTCAGCTGCAGTCTTCGCTCCCACAAGATCCTCCGGAGTACGGGCGAAGTAACCTGCCAAGGGGCCATCTCCGCGACCGGTATCGCCGTGGCAAAGTTGGCACTGCATCGAGTAAAGGATGCGCCCACGTTGAACCGATACCTCGTCCACCGGGACGGGATTGACAGGTAATTCCTCGGGGATCACCGCCTGGCCCTGAAGCGGTACCGCGTCCTTCGGAGGGGCCAGGCGAGGTCCCTCCTGGTAGCCAATCGCCGGTGAGAAGACCATATCGGACGGGAAGGGTATGCGGATAACCTGGTAGGTGAACAACAAACCGACGATGAATGGTAAGAGAAGCAGCCCAATGATGATCAGGCCCCGACGTGCCCTCAAACTCACAGCGGTTTCAGCTCCGGTCGGCGAATATGACGCGCCCCGTGCTCTTCCAGCAACTGGCGCACGTTGTGCTCAATTGCAGCGGGAAATTCCACCAGCACGACCAGGGAACCATCGGTCGCAGATTTGTCATAGTACTTAGGGCCAAATTCGGGGAAGCCCATTTCCCAGAGAACGCCCAGGAACGTGGAGATGAGAGTGGCCATCATTGTGAAGACGAAAATGATGACGGCAGCCGGAGGGAACCCAACCGTAGGGCGGCCCCCGATGTTTATAGGATAGAGATTTGGTGTGATGACGGCGAAGAAAAAACCGACCAGCATCCCTCCCAGCGCTCCCGCCAGCACGATGTATGGAAGCCGCAACCACTCGACATGCCGCCCCAAAGCACGCTCCGGATAAGGCACTCCCGACATGACCACGATCTGATCGTCTGCTACGCCTGCTTCATGCAGCGCGTCGATGGCTTCGGCGGTATGTGCTGCCTCGTCGAAGATGGCCATCAGCCTAGCTACTTCGGACATATTGTTCCCTATTCGATCTCCGCCGCCGTGGGCACCAGCAATCGGCCGATGCGCCGCAGGCTGTAGCGGAGACGACCCTCCTTGATCTCCCATACGGGCACATAAGGTACGACGCGAGAGAACAGGGTGTAGAGGAGTATAAAACCGGCAAACGTCATGGCCACGATGCTGATCTCGACCCAGGTGGGTTTGTAGGTTCCCCAGTTGAAGGGCAAGTAGTTTCGCTGCAGGTTGCCTACAACGATCAGCACACGCTCGGTGTACATTCCGACGTTGATCGCCAATGTCGCGATCAGCAGCAGCAAGGGATTTGTTCGCACCCGCTTGAAAGCCAGGAATATCACCGGGAGCACATTGAACGTCATTTGTATCCAAAATAACGGAGCCAGGTTGCCGAAGACTTCATCGTTGAGGATCTCGATGATCACCGGGTCGTTCCCGTACCATTCGACGATGACTCCGCTGAACCAGAAGTAGATCCAGCCCAGTCCGGCCACCATCACCATCTTCCCGAGTGGGTCAAAGTGCTCGGCGCGCAGAAACTCCTTCAGATGCATGGTCTTGCGCACGACAACCAGAATGGTAGCCAAGGCGGCGAGACCCGAGTAAACCGCTCCGACTACGAAATAGGGCGCAAAGATCGTGCTGTGCCAGCGGGGCTGAATGGTCACCGCGAAGTCCCAGGATACGATCGAGTGCACCGAGAGAAACACGGGAATGATGACGATAGAAAAGATGCCCAATGCACGATGAAGCTTGTGCCACTCAGCTTCTGTGCCTCGCCAGCCAAGCCCCATTGTCCGATAGAGCCGGTAGCGCCATCCGCGCGTGTGGTCGCGTGCCATCGCCATGTCGGGAATCAATGCCAGGTAGAGGTAGAGCATAGAACCGATCAGATAGGTGAAGATAGCGACCAGGTCCCACATCAGAGGAGACTGAAAGTTGGGCCACAAGAAGCGATTGTTGGGGTAGGGGATCATCCAGTAGAATTTCCATACTCTCCCCAGGTGGATGAGAGGGTATAAGGCAGCCATCATCAGGGCGAAGGCGGTCATGGCTTCGGCCCCGCGCGTAATCGGTCGCCGCCAATCGGCTTTTAGCAGGCGAAGCACGGCGGAGATCATCGTCCCAGCATGGCTGATGCCTACCCAGAACACGAAGGTCGCGATGTACAACCCCCAGTACACGGGCCGGTTGATGCCCGCCGTACCCATGCCCCAGTAGATCTGGTAGCCCCAGGCATAGAGCCCCCAGGCCACGATGGCACCCAGGACGGCGACTACTATCCAGAAGCGTCGGCCAGTCTCCAGCATCGGGCGCAGCACGGCCTCGTTGATCTCCCGATCGCTGCGCTGCTCCAGCAGCAAGCGCCCCTGAAATTCCGCGCTCAATTCTGGCGCTCCCGAAGGTTGGCCCGGGCCCGCCTCTCGCGAACCCAGCTCAGACATTCGTCTCTCCTCCTTTGAGGTAGATCACCCCGGGCTTAGTCCCCAGAAATTCAAGAAGGCGGAAAGCACGGCGGCTAAGCGCCAGCTGGCTCACTCGGCTGTCCGGGTCGCTTAGATCCCCGAAGACCAGGGCAGAGGGGGGGCAGCTCTGGACGCATGCCGGCTGAATCTCGCCGTCTTGCACTTCTCGGCCCTCGGCGGCCGCGTCGAGCTCCACCCTCCTGATGCGTTGAATGCAGAAAGTGCATTTCTCGATGATGCCTCGAAACCGGACAGTTACGTCAGGATTGAGCTGTTCCGTAAGTGGTTCCGGGAATTCAGGCTCGAACCAATTGAAGAAACGGACCTTGTAGGGACAGTTATTGGCACAATAGCGAACGCCGATGCAGCGGTTATAGACCTGAGCGTTAAGACCTTCCGCAGTGTGGTAAGTGGCAAACACAGGGCAGACAGGTTCACAAGGGGCCTCTGTGCACTGCTGACAGAGCACCGGCATGAAGCGCGCCTTGACATTCGGGTAATCGCCCTCCCAGTAGCGCTCGATGCGAATCCAGTGCATCGATCGGCCGCGGGCCGCCTCATCTTCTCCCACTGCCGGCACGTTGTTCTCGGCGTGGCAGGCAACCACACAGGCCTGACAACCCGTGCACCGATCGAGATCGACCACCATGCCCCAGCGTGGCCCGTCATGGCGGGCCTCCGTTTCAGCGTAAGGATTCGCGCCCTTCGCCATCTAAGTTTTCCAGTCTGGCCAATTTCGCCTTTCGTCCTACGGGTTCCAGCAGAACACGGGTAGAGCCCCAATGCAGCGATCCAGTCGAGGGGACGATCAATTCCATCACATTGGCCCCCCTCTTCTGCGCGTAACGTCCATAGTCCTGGTGCCCCTGTCCGGTCGGTATCGCCACCACGTCCGGCCGGATCCCTGGGAAGACCACTACCGGCGCGGTGAGCTGACCGGCGGTCGAGATAACCCGCACCAAGTCGTTATTGGCTAAGCCAAGTCGCGCGGCCGTTTCAGGATTCAGCTCCACCCAGGTTCCCCACCGGGCAGTGGTCATTGGGTCGGCCGTCTCTTGCAGCCAGGGCTGATTGGCACCTCGACCATCGCTGAGCAGATTCGTCTCATACGGCATCAAATAGAAGGGGAACTCTTCAGGATCCCCATCGAACTCCGGAAGCGGCACTTCCAGTGACTGTGTCAAGTCTCTCGAAATCTCCGGCTCCTGCCGGATGGGGTTTTCGGACCACCAGCCTCCGTTCTGGCGCCAGCGGCTCCAAAAACCTGCTGAAGTGCGTGCGTCAATAATGCCGATACTTGAACCCAGAAGTTGGGCGGCGCTCTCTTCAAGGAAGGCAGTCTCATCCTTCCATGGGAGTGCCGCGGCCACATCGCCCCCAAGGCGGTCGGCCAGAGCCAGGATCACATCGGCGGTTGATTGCGTGTCATAGAGCGGGTTCGTGACGGGCTGCTGGCTGCTCACGACCGGGCGATCAGCAGCGGGAGAAACTACCTGATATCCCCACCCCTCAAGGTAGGTATGATCGGGCAGGGTCAGATCAGCCTGAACGGCCGTTTCGTCGACAAACGGACTAAATGAGACAACCGTCGGGACCTTCGCCAGAGCCTCCTGGAAGCCGCTCCAGCCAGGAAGATCGTAGACTGGGTTGGAGCTGTGGATGAACATAAGCTCCACTTCGCCAGCCTGCATGCGCTCGATAAGGTTTTCGACCTCGGAAAAAGTCGATGCCGGCACTGGCGAGGAAAACGGCTCTGCCGGCACTTCTTGGGGCAGGAACACGCCGCCCTCACGGCCGAGGCGTCGCATGATGACGTTGAGCGCCATGACCGCGTCGCTGGCCGCGCGGCCATTTGGTAAGCTGCCAAGATAGCCCCCCGGGATCGCCACCGGTCGGTCTACATCGGTGAAGATCCTTGCCAGTCGTAGCAGCTCTTCGGCTGGTACGCCGCTCGCCTCGGCTACGTCCCCCACCCCCACGTTCCGGTACATCAGGGAGTGCTCACGGTGGCTGCCGGCTCTCCCAAGGTTCTCCTCGACGATGATGCGCCCTATGCCAAGCGCGATCAAACCCTCGGATCCTGGCTCGACGGGCATCCATTCATCGGCTGAGACGGCAGTGGCGGACAGGCGTGGCTCAAATTGCAAAAGGAAGCCTCGGCCACCTATCCGACCTTGACGCATATCTCCGTAGTCATGACTTTGCGCAACCGGCGACATCCAGGTTTCCAGGAAATTCGCTCCGAACGAGAAGATGACCTCCGCTCCGGCAATGTCGTAGACAGGCAGCCGATGTGCGCCGAACCAACGGGCGGCCAGGTCCACGGATGCGGCGCGACCTTCCAGCGCCGAGTGCAGATCGAAAAGTACCGGGGGTGCTCCACCCAATGTCTCCAGGAACCGTGATACCAGGGCATACAGGTGGTCGGGCATCAGCCCCCCCATGAAACTCACCGCCCCTGGACTACTGAGACTCTCGAATTTCGAAACCAATTGATCGAGCGCTTCGTTCCAGGCAATCGGCTCAAACACGCGAGAGCCTCGCCCGCCGTTCTGGCGCACTGCATTCCTCAACCTATCCGGGTTGTAGAGCACTTGAAGTCCCGCCTGACCGCGCGCACACAATTTGCCTCGATTAAGGGGATGGGTGGGGCTACCCTCGATCTTTCTAGGTCGTCCATTGATCACTCGCACGATAATTCCACATCCAGCCGGACATTGGCGGCAAGTGCTGGCGAACCAGGTCGCGCGGCCGGGTAATTCCGACTCGGGTGGGCGCACAAAAGGTTCCAAGACGACCCGACGAGCAGTTGGGGAGAGACCGACGACGGCTACGCCTGCGCCGGCTGTGATCTTCAGGAAATTTCGACGTGAGACTCGTTTGACGGTCAATTCAGCCTCTTATTTATGGCATGCCATACAATCAGTAAGCCTGGCGACCTTCTCTTCTGGTTCTTTGTAATGACAGCTAAGGCACCACCCCATATCCGTGTTCCCGGTCGGGAGCGCAACGGACATCTGCCCAACATCTCCGTGGCAGGCCTCGCAGCTCAAACCGGCAAGCACATGTGGCTGGTGGCTAAAGAAAACGTAATCCGGCATCTCAACCACTCGTACCCAGGGTATCGGTTCCTCCCGCTCCCAGTAACCGAGCACGGTTTGCACTTCACTCCGATCGGTGGCGATGACCTGGTGACATCCGACACAACGCTCAACGGAAGGAATGCCGGCCACATCAGACCGCAAGGGACTGGAATGGCAGAAGAGGCACTGAACCCCTGCTTCATCGTGGAGGTTGTGACTGAAATCCACGGGTTGGCTAGGCGCCGCCAGGGCGGCGCGTCGACTGATAAAGATCGCCCCGGCGACGACAATGAGCACTCCAATAATGACCAGAAGCCACCAGAACCTCAGGAAGCGTGATCCCGCGCGCTCATCCGTCATGTGTCGCTGGATCCTCTTGGATGCGACCGCCAATAATTAGCTTTGCCAAGTCGTCAGCCTCCACCGCTGTGCGCCGCTCCCGGGAATAAAGGCTGATTTCGTTATCAGCCATACCGAGGCGGACGACCCTGGCGCCCGCTCGCAAAATGGCGATGGTTTCTTGGCTCGCCTGCTCTTCTCCGTCGGTGTGCTCAACGATGACAACCTCCGGCGCAAGGGCTGCGATCTGATCGTGCGCCTGCAAATGATCGGAGGTCGCACCCACGAGCTCAACCTGAGCTTTGCTCAGAAGCAGACGGACCGACTCAAGGAACAGTGGGTGAGTCCAAATCACGAACACCCTTCTCGCCTTCATCGAGCCTCCACATTAAGGCTATATTAGTGCTCTTTTTCACGAAGTGAAATCGCGCCAGGGTCCATCTTTGGTGAAGGAATCGCCAGATGAATTGGCGATTATCCTGGTATGCGGCTGGTAGCTTGGGTGCGAGCGGGGGCGACTAGGTACCGTGAAAAAAACCGTGCCGGCGAGCGTATTCGACCAATTCGTGCCGCTTGGAGAGATTGAGTTTCTGCATCAGGTTGCTGCGATGGGAGTGTACGGTGCTGGGGCTTACCACCAACTGTTCCGCGATTTCCTTTGACGTGTAGCCTTCCGCAATGAATTTCATAATCTCGCGCTCTCTATGGGTGAGCTTGGGACCTCCCGGTGGATCGATTTCGGCCTGACTCAGATACTGCTGCACCAGTTGACGAGCCACACTTGGGTACAGGAACACGTCGCCGGACGCCACCGCCCGGATGGCTTGGATCAACTCCGCCGATTCGGCGCCTTTGAGAACATAGCCTGAGGCTCCTGCTTCCAGCGCCCGAAAAAAATACTCGTCTGATCGATGCATGGTCAAGATCAGAATGGCCACATTGGCTGCACTTTCCTTAATCTGTCGTGTCGCTTCGATGCCGTTCAGCTCTGGCATACCGATGTCCATCAGCACGATATCCGGCAAGAGTTCTTTTGCGAGGCTGACTGCCAAAACACCATCGGTGGCTTCGCCCACCACATCAATGTCAGTCTCTAATTCGAGCAGCAAGTGCAGACCGGAGCGCACGATGGTGTGATCGTCAGCGATCAGTACTCGGATGCGTTTAGGCATCCGGGACCTCTCTGAGCGGGATGGTCACCTTGACCTGTGTGCCCTCACCGGGAAGAGAATCTATGGCGATCTGGCCTCCCACGAGCGTCGCTCTCTCTCGCATGCCAAGAATGCCAAGGCCTCGTTTCTCGACACCGTCCGACCTAAAGGCTTCAGGCTCAAATCCCACTCCATCGTCGACGATGCTGGCCGTCAGGAGTTCGTCCTTGGTCGCGATACGCAGCGTTACATGATTCGCATGCGCGTGGCGCACGACATTGCTGATCGCCTCCTGGAAGATCCGGAACAAGGCCGTCTCCAAATGTGGCGGAAGGCGTTCGGATAGGCCGGAGCCGTCAATCTCGAAAGAGACTCCCTCTGGTTCAAGGGTCCGTTCAGCATGAGTCCGGAGTGCGGCCAGCAACCCCAGATCATCCAGCACGGAAGGGCGAAGCCCCAGGATGAGATCGTACATTCGGTCGGTTGCGTCGGCGATGAGGTCGTGCGCCTGCTCGAGCTGCTGGGAGGCGCTGCTTGGATCACTCTCAATGGCCTTGTGGGCGACCTCAACGCTCAGCGCAGTGCCAATCAATGCCTGACCAAGCTCGTCGTGCAGCTCCCTGGCAACGCGCTTTCGCTCCTCCTCCTGTGCAGCAATGAGGCGCTCGAGCAGCTGACCCCTCTCATCAGCTCGCTCTCTAAGCTTGTTTGAGAGGGCGGTGTTCTCCTCATCCCGCTTCTCGACCTGGTCCGCCATCCGGTTGAAGGCCGCGCTCAATCGACCGAGTTCGTCCGCAGGCTGTTCGGGCAAATCTCGCGGAAAATCTCCTTGCCCTACGTTATCCATAGCCTCGGCCAGACCGCTCACCCGGCGCAACACCCAACGATTGACGGCGAAGTAGGCCAGAAAGGCCGTGATGATCACCGAGCCGGCCAGCCATGCCAAGTTATCCTGCAGGTCAGTGGCGAGAGCACCTTCAACCGGAGCGATAGAGATATCGGTTAGGAGCAGCCCATTGAGCCTTTGCCCAGCGTCGTGACACTGATAGCACTCAGGCTGATTTTCGATGGGCTGCATGCTCCGAAAGACGGTATCCCCGGCGTCTGTAGTGACCACAATTCCTGATGGCCTGTCTTCTGGACGGAGGCGATGACAAGGCTGGCAGGTGGGATCTTGATTGTAGAGCCTCTGGCCAATCCCCTCACCCCCTGGGGCATAAGCAACCCGACCGCTGGTGTCCATAAGGTAAAGGGTCTGGATTCGCGGGTCCTGTCCAAGGGCATCGAGCATGGTTTGAATCCGCTGTGCATCCGCGGCAAGCATAGCTTCTTGCAGACTACGTTCGATCACCTGGCCAGTTTGTGACGCGAGCACTGACATGCTTGCAAGTGCTCTTTCACGCTGCCGTGAGTACTCGATCAGAGCCGAGGCTGCCAGGATCAAGAGCATGGGCAGGATGATCAGCAGCGAGACCTTCAATTGAAGGTTCATGCGGCTTCTTCGGGTTGATGACACCTTCCGGTCCCTCTGCCCGCCTATATCATCCACTGTCGCGCTTCCCCAAGATCACGACGAGTAGCTGTCTCTGAACGCAACTAAGGCGAGGCTCAAATCCTCGGTAAAGGGCGATCCAGGAGCATTCCGAATAGAGGGGTGCGAAGGCAGCCCGGATCGGGCCGGCATGAGCCAGCAACATAGTCTCCGTCGTTTTGTCACTCGCCGATCGCTTCTCAGAGAGCTGCGGTTGAGGGGACGAACGCCGTCCAGCCCTCCAGGGCCGCTGCTCTTTGCTCAGCTTCGTCGCGAAGGATCAACTCGTATTCTTGTCCATCCATTTTCAAAACGACAGTGAGCTCCTCTCGGCCGTCATCCTCAACCCCTGCCATGCAGTACCGCTCATGGCCCAATGGATAGCGGATCGTGGCTGCCAAGCATCGGTCGGCGAAGGCGCCGCCGTGCTTGCACAGGTCATGGTCGATCAAAATCTTCATCTAAGCTCCTTTCTGCGGGATCTGAAAGTGCGCTACCTCGTCCTGATAGAGTTGCTGCCCAAGGCTGGTCGTAACGTCTACATTCGAATTTTCGAGCTGCGGGCCGTAGTTTTCCATCAGTGGGGGCAGATCGTTCTGCGTGACCTCGTGACAGTGCGGGCAGGTTGGCGAGAAGAACAGAATCGCCCGAACAACAGGTAGCTGAGCAGATGCCATCGTGGAAATCGGCAGTTTCAGGGCTACAGCCAGTACCGTCGCCTTCCTTGAAAACTGCACTATCTATCTCCTTATCGGGAACCGCGTAGCCATAGCCTCACCCGCACCAACTCTAAATCTGGGTCCAAATGGCTGATGGGGCGGACCCGGAATCGGCCGGACTCTATCCTTTGGCCCGCTGAGCGCGCGGTTTGCCGAGCGACTCAATCTCGCGGATTAATGCCGCGGAATCGATGTCCTTCAAGAGATACTGTGCAGCGCCAGAGTCGAGTGCCGCTTCACGTTCCGCCTCAAATGCGTAGCTGGTGAGCACGATTACTCTCGGCCCTAGCTCGTCCAGCTCACGCACGACATCGGCCACGCTCTCCGGTCGACCTGCGGTCTTGGCGTCCAGCAAAATGACATCCGGCTTGAGCTCAGGGTGCTTTCGCATCCCCTCCTCAGCATCTTGAGTGGTGCCCACGACTTCGATTCGGGATGAGGAACTCAACCGGGCCTCGAGCGCTTGGCGGACCTTTGAGTTCTTCTCGACGAT
>JBGMQN010000030.1:2847-5525 GCA_048054495.1 Anaerolineales bacterium | reverse complement strand
GAGCGAACGGTGGATCTCCCCACCGGCACGGTAACGCTTCTGTTCACAGACATCGAAGGATCGACTCGTCTCCTTCAATCTCTTGGAGAAGATTACGCGGGCGTTTTGGCCCAGCATCGCGACCTGCTGCGTGCTGCCTTTGAGAAGTGGAATGGGATCGAGGTAGACACGCAGGGCGATTCCTTCTTTGTGGCATTTCCGCGCGCAGGCGATGCCCTCGCCGCAGCTGCGGAGGGGCAACTGGCGCTGGATAGGCACGATTGGCCAGAAGATTCGCGGCTGCAAGTCCGCATGGGTCTCCACACCGGGGAACCCGGCCTCGGTCCGACTGGGTACGTAGGTGTCGACGTTCACCGCGCGGCCCGCATATCCGACTCTGCGTACGGTGGGCAGATACTGCTTTCCGCGGCTACGCACGAACTCGTGGGGGAGGAACTGCCCGAGGGAATGCAGGTGGTCGACCTCGGGCATTACCAACTGAAAGATCTGGCGCACCTAGAACATCTCTATGAGCTCAAGATTCATGGACTCCCCACAGAGTTTCCGCCTCTGCGAGCATCAGGCCCCGGAATCGCCAACCTCCCGGTTCAACTAACTTCCTTTGTTGGCAGAGCGAAGGAGCTCGAAGAAATCGACCAGCTAATTGCGGACCCCGATTGCCGCATCCTCACTCTCGTTGGGCCAGGCGGCATTGGCAAGACCCGTCTGGCGCTGGAAACCGCTGCGCATCAGGTCCACACATACGCCGACGGCACTTATTTTGTTCCTCTGGCCCCGCTGAGATCTGAGGAGTACCTGGTGCCCACGGTCGCGGGCGCGCTCAAGTTCACTTTTGACACTCACGCGAGTGATTTGGATCCCAAGTCGCAGCTGCTCGATTACCTGGGAGACCGCTCAACACTGCTCTTGATGGACAATTTCGAGCACCTCATCCAGGGCGCAGATCTGTTGGTGGAGATCGTCGAAGGCGCACCTAAGACGAAGATTCTGGTCACCTCCCGCGAGCGCCTTAATCTTCAGAGTGAATGGACTTTCGATGTCGACGGGATGCGGTATCCGACCAATGGAGACTGCGCCAATCTCGATGACTACAGCGCCCTGCAGTTATTCCATGAGCGCGCGCGTCAGGTCGATGCCGACTTCACGATGACGGAGGATGAACGCCCGTACGTCAGCCGGATCTGTCAATTAGCGGATGGCGTACCGCTGGGGATCGAGCTGGCAACCGCCTGGATCCCGGTGCTCTCCTGCCGTGAGATCGCGGAAGAGATCGAAAAGAGCCTCGATTTTCTGTCTTCCACGAGAAAGGACTTGCCTGACCGACACCGAAGTCTTCGGGCGGCGTTCGAGCATTCCTGGAATCTATTGCCGGATGACCAAAAGGCAGTATTTCCCAAGCTTTCCGTATTTCGCGGGGGCTTCAGTCGTGAGGCGGCGGAGATCGTGGTGGGCGCCGGCATTCACTTGCTCTCCGACCTGGTGAACAAGTCGCTCATCCAAAGAAATACACCGGGACGATATGAAATCCATGAGCTGTTGCGGCAGTTCGCACGTGAGAAGCTCGAAGCTGCGCCCGGTGAGGAAAACGAAATTCGCCGCAAGCACAGCGAGTATTACATTGATTACCTTAAGCTGCGTGAGCCCGCGCTGGACGGCGAGGGTCTGGTCGAAGCCAGAGGCGAGCTTCTGACGGAAATCGAAAATCTAAGATCGGCCGCTCACTGGTGTGTTGTTCACTGGGATGAGGAAGCCGCCCGAGGGGCCCTTTTCTCGCTCCGCACTTTTTACTGGGCCCACAGCTGGCACGAGGGCTATTTGGAGTACAAGCGAATGGTCGAGATCATCGAAGAAGGTCGACCAATAGAATCTCCTACCGAAGGGGGGCCGGACCCGGTCTACCTGGCGGCGCGTGTCATCCATGCAGGCTTCATGTCGGACCTCGGGCTCCACGAGCAATCAGAAAGCATTTGCCAATCGGCGCTGCCCGAGATCCGAAGCTTGGGTCTGCGGACAGAGCTTGCCGCCGCAATGATGATTCTAACCATCAACGCCGCGCTGCGCGGAGACTACAGGAAATCGATCGAGCTTGGAGCGGAAGCCTTTGCGCTGGCCAAAGCAGCGGATGAAGAGATCATGGTTGGCTCCCTGCACCTGTGGATTGGCTGGGCCCACTACCAAATGGGCGAGTACGACGAGGCGCAGGCGCACTTCGAGGAGAGTTATCAGATCTTTGATGCGCTTGGGAATGTACGGGCTCTGGCTTTTGCCCTGAGCAAACTTGGGCTCTCTGCGGATGCCTTGAAGGACTTTCAACAGGCGGTCGATTATCACAACGAGGCGCGTGACATCTTCGTGAGCGTAGGCGATCGGGCAGGCGAGGCCTATACGCTCAGCCGGCTCAGCATGAGCCTGCATGGATTGGGGGAAATTGAAGCGGCCATACGCGCCGGACGTCAGGGCCTCGAGCAATTTGAAGAAATCGGTCACCGTTGGGGGATTGGGGTCTCGCTCTGCCGGATCGGATTCCCTGTGCTCGATAGCGGGGACATTCAGGAGGCACGGAGCCTGTTCTATGAGGCCCTCGAGCGAGCCCTGGAGTTCAAGATGGAGGGCCTGGCTCTCTACGCCCTGGGCGGGCTGGCCAGCGTGTGCACAGCCGAGAGCGAGTACCAGGAAGC
>JBGMQN010000030.1:0-2747 GCA_048054495.1 Anaerolineales bacterium | reverse complement strand
CTCGAGCCGCACCCACGGAGTCACACATGACCGAAATCGTCACACTTCCAGATCCGCTGACGGATGGACAGATGTCGCTGGAGACAGCTCTCCGGCGTCGACACTCTGTTCGCGAGTTTTCCACGGAGCCCCTGGCGCTGGAGGATATATCCCGGCTTCTGTGGTCTGCCCAAGGCATTACCGATGCCAGCGGTCATCGCACTGCCCCTTCGGCTGGGGCTACCTACCCCCTTGAGCTGTACCTGGTGACCGAAGATGGAGTGTTTAACTATGTCGCTCAGGATCACACACTCCACCGCGTCCGGGAGGGAGACCTGCGCCGGGATCTCTTCGAGGCTTCCCTCGAGCAGGAGTTTATCCTTGAAGCACCGGCCACCATCGCCTTCACGGCGGTATTCGCCAGGACCGAGCAGCGCTATGGTCCCACTCGAAGTCCGCGCTACGTCCATGTGGAAGTCGGTCATGCGGCCCAGAACCTGCTGCTGCAGGCAGCCGCTCTCGGCTTAGGAGCCGTTCCAGTGGGAGCATACGAAGACGCGCGCGTCAGCAGCGTTCTGGATTTGCCCGCCGATCATGTTCCCCTATATCTGATTCCGGTCGGCCATACACGATAAGCCTCCTGGCCGACCACGACATTCCTACGTGTGACAGGTTCAGCGGGCCTGAAACACGAGGGCGTTCCAGCTGCGTAGCGGTTGTGATTCATCCTTCCACTCGGCGCAGGTCGCAGCGCGAGCGCTTTCAGAGCCCAACCAGCACAGAGCTCCCAGCCAATCACCGATCTTCGGACAGTCACAAACGGGGCGGCCATTCAGCCGCCCCGTGACTTCTCAGACGTAGGTTCTCTGCTGCCCGCTATACCTCGGCGGTACTCGCACGCGAGCTGGTGAAACCAGGCCAACGGGAAGCCAGCCGATAAACCTTACGGACGTCCCGCGCAGTCACCAACCCGAGGAACTGACCACCCTCCACTACTGGGAGCGCATCTACCCCGGCCTCGCCCAGCAGCTGCTGAGCAATGTACAACTTCTCGTCGGGCGACACGGGTTGCAAGTCGGTCCGCATAAACTTGGCCACCGGCTCATCTGGGCCAGCTTTCCTCAAGGCTTCCGCCAACTGGTTAGAGGTTAGGACCCCAAGCAGCCTCTCGTCATCGCGAACCGGGAAATGAGACTGTATTGAGCTCATTGTGAGCGTAATCGCTTCCCGCAGCGTCGACTGTGGTGTCAACGATCGAGCATGCCTAGAATACGCATCTCGAACCGTGACATCTCCCAGTACTCTACGCATCTGCGCCTGACGTCCCTCTTGCCTGGCCGCGCCGAAGATGAAGATCGCTATCAGGACCAGAAAGAAACCACCATTGAAGAGTCCCCACAGCCCCATCAGCACCGCCATTCCTTGCCCAATGGTGACTGCCAGAGTAGTTGCTCGCGAGTAGTCGATGCGCATTGCGAGCAGTGAGCGCAGTATCCGACCCCCGTCCATGGGGAAGGCCGGCAGCAGGTTGAACAATCCTAGAAACAGGTTGGCTGCAAAGATGTAGCTGAAAACCGCTCCAAAGGTGATGCCCGCCGGAAGCCGAAACGCAAACTGCAAGCCGAGGTCTTGTCCATAAGCCAGGCCGAAAACCGCCAACACCGCAGCCAGGGCGAAGTTCACCAGTGGCCCTGCGGCGGAGATGACGAGTTCCTGACCGGGCTTCTCGGGCATGCGCCCAAGCTCCGCGACGCCTCCAATTGGCAGGAGCACGATCTGTTTCACTTGAATTCCATACGACTGCGCCGCAATGCTGTGCCCGAGCTCGTGCAGCACAACGATCACGAACAGAATGGAAGTCACGACGATACCAAACGCCGCTCCCGTCAGACCTCGTCCCGTGAGCAGTGCAAACTGGATCGCGGCAAAGACCAGTATCAGCGGGAACGTGAAGTGCATGCGGATCTGGATACCGCGTATCTTGAATAGTGGGATACCTCTGTCCATGTTTACCTCCCTCAACCCGCCAGTCGCTTGCATTGCGCGCTCAAGCACCGCTCACAGGCGGCACGAGCACCACTCAAAGGCGGCACGCGCGCGCAAACATTTATCCTTTCGCCTTTGACGATGCCAATTATCTCTCCCTTACGTTATAGAAGTGTTAGTGAGGAGTGATTGCGATGTGGGTCTTAAGCCCTGCCGCGTGCTTCAACCGCTAGCTGCTCGAAGAAGTGCTTGAGCACCTCTTCGCGCGTGGTTGCCAGGCGCTTGGCCGGCTCGGTGTGCAGCCGCTCGCGAATATGGCGCAGCTTGAACAGGTACTCGTGGTAGGCGCTGTGCGGCTCACCGGGCTCGCTCTCTCCCGATTCCAGGAACTTCTCCGAGGGCTCGGCGAAGATCGGTTGATCGGCTTGAATTGCATATCCAATTGTGCGGGCTACTCCAAACGCACCTACGACGTCCAATTTATCGGCGTCGAAAAGGATCTTGGCTTCCAAGGATTCCGGCTGCTGTTTGCCCCGATAACGATGGCTCGCGATGCAGTGAGCGACGGCCCGGACCCGATCATCTGGCCAGTCTTCGTCTCGAAGTACCTGCCGAGCAAATTCGGCGGATGAATTCTCATGCTGGGCTCGGTCTTCTCTGGGATCTGCTCCCGCTGCATCATGGAGCAGTGCCGCGGCGCGCAGGATATCCAGGTCGGCGCCCAGCTCCGCTCCGATCTGCTCCGCGATCCGCATCACGCGCAGCACATGATCGAAGCCGTG
>JBGMQN010000079.1:0-5573 GCA_048054495.1 Anaerolineales bacterium | reverse complement strand
GTGTAGGAAGCCTTATTCTTGACGATCTGCTCGGGGGTGCCTTCGGCGACCAGACGTCCGCCGCCGTCGCCGCCTTCCGGACCCAGGTCGATCACCCAGTCCGCCACCTTGATGACATCCGGATGGTGCTCGATGATGAGCACCGTGTTGTCTTGATCTACCAGCCGCTGCAGGACGTCGATGAGTTTGTGCACGTCGGCCGCGTGCAATCCCACGGAGGGCTCGTCGAGCACATAGAGCGTGTGTCCCGGCCCGCGCTTGGACAGCTCGCGTGAGAGCTTGACCCGCTGGGCCTCCCCGCCCGATAGGGTAGGCGCCGGTTGCCCAATCTTGATGTAGCCAAGCCCTACATCCTGCAGGGTCCCGAGCTTGCGTTTCATGGCGGGGATGGCCTCGAAAAATTCTGCGCCTTCGGCCACCGTCATATCCAGGACATCGGCGATCGATTTGCCCTTGAAGCGCACCTGCAGAGTCTCCCGGTTGAAGCGCGCTCCATTGCAGACTTCACAGGGTACGTAGACGTCCGGCATGAACTGCATCTCGATCCGGAGCTGGCCCTGTCCCTGGCACGCCTCGCAGCGACCGCCGTGCACGTTGAACGAAAAGCGGCCGGGCTTGTACCCGCGCACCTTGGATTCGGGAAGCTCGGCAAAGAGCTTTCGGATATGGTCGAACAAGCCCGTATAGGTGCCGGGATTGGAGCGCGGGGTGCGGCCGATGGGGCTCTGATCGATGCTGATAGCCTTGTCGACCTGCTCAACGCCCTCCAACCGCTCGTATGTGCCGGCCATCTGACGCGAGCCCTGAAGTTCCCTGGCCAACGCTTTGTAGAGCACTTCGACCATCAAAGTGGACTTTCCCGAACCCGACACGCCCGTGATGCAGACGAACCTTCCAAGCGGAATATCCACCGAGAGGTCGTCCAGGTTATTCTCACGGGCGCCGATGATCCTCAGGCTTCGGCCATTGCCATCGCGCCGGGCTTTCGGCGTTTCGATGCGCAGCTTGCCCGAAAGAAATCTCCCCGTCACGGATTTGCGGTTTCGGGCCACCTTCTCAACGGTTCCCTGCGCCACAATCTCCCCACCCGCTTCGCCCGCGCCAGGACCGAGATCGATCAGCCAATCTGCGGCGCGAATGGTCGCCTCGTCGTGTTCTACCACGAGCACCGTGTTGCCCAGGTCGCGCATACCTTCCAGGGTGCGGATCAGGCGTTCGTTGTCTCTAGGATGCAGCCCGATCGAGGGCTCATCCAGCACGTAAAGCACACCCATCAATCGGGAGCCGATCTGCGTAGCCAAACGAATGCGCTGAGCCTCGCCGCCCGATAGCGTGGCCGCCGACCGATCCAACGTCAGGTACTCGAGGCCGACGTCCACAAGAAATCCCAGCCGGTCGCGGATCTCCTTAAGGACCCGTTCGGCAATCTTGAGTTGGCGTGTGTTGAACGGACCCGATTTCTTCTGTAGCTTCTCGATCCACTCCAGCGAGCGAGCCACCGGACGCCCCGTGATCTCGACGATGTTCGCTTCGTCGATCGTGATGGCCAATGCCTCTGGACGCAGCCGCTTGCCGTCACAAGCGGGGCACGGGCGCTCAGACATGAACTCCTGGATCTTGCCGCGAATGTACTCCGACTGGGTCTCGTGGTAGCGGCGTTCCATATTGCCAACAATGCCCTCAAAGGCGGTGCTGAAGGTCGATTTGCGGCCGTCGCGACTCGAATAGCGCACAGGGATTTCCTCACCATTCGTGCCAAATAGGATGAGGTCTAGCTTCTCCTTTGGCAGTTCCTCAACCGGGGTTTCGAGATCAATCTTGTAGTGATTAGCTACGGCCTCGGCCATCTGCCAGTAGTAACCCTGCCGGTCGCGGGCCTGGTTGGGCCACTCCATCGCTACCACCGCGCCTTCCGCAAGTGACAGCGATCGATCGGGGATGATCCGTTCCGGATCGATCTCCAGCTTACTGCCCAGGCCCTGACACTCCGGGCATGCGCCGTGGGGCGTGTTGAAGGAGAACGTACGCGGTTCGATTTCGGACAGCGTGGTGCCGTGCTCAGGACATGCAAGGTTTTCCGAGTAAGGGATATCGATCTTTGCGGTCAGATCGGATACCGAGATGGTGCCCTCTCCCCACTGGAGGGCGGTCTCCACAGAGTCGGTCAGCCGGGTCCGAAACGCGTCATCCAGCTCGGCGGGGACAATCAGCCTGTCCACAACGGCCTCGATCGTGTGGTTCTTATAACGGTCGAGCTCGATATCCTCTTCAATCTCCCGCACTTTGCCATCTACCCGAGCACGCACGAATCCCGACCGCCGCAGCTCTTCCCATACCGCCAGGTGGGTCCCCTTGCGCTCGCTCACCAGCGGGGCCAGGATCAGCAATCGAGATCCCTCCTTGAGACCCTCGATGGCCTCGACGATCTCCTGTGCCGATTGCTGCACAACTTCGCGGCCGCAGATTGGGCAGTGGGGTACGCCGACCCGAGCGAATAGCAGGCGCAGGTAATCGTATACCTCGGTCACCGTACCGACGGTCGAGCGCGGATTGTGGGATACACCCCGCTGATCGATAGACACCGACGGAGAGAGCCCCTCTATATAGTCCACGTCCGGTTTGTCGAGCTGCCCGAGGAACTGGCGGGCGTAGGCTGAGAGCGACTCGACATAACGTCTTTGCCCTTCCGCAAAGATCGTGTCGAAGGCCAGCGATGATTTGCCCGAGCCAGAGATCCCGGAAATCACAACCAGCTTGTCGCGCGGGATCCGCACAGTCAGGTTCTTAAGATTGTGTTCTCGCGCACCAACGATAGTGATCTCGTCTTGAGGCATAATCCGTACAACTGTTCTATTGAGGAACGCAATCGGAGATTATAACAGAGCGGTCATCAGACCCGAATCTTGCTTTGTAGGAGCGGTTGACTTGGGTTGTCCTGAAGCTTGAAAATAGGGAGGGAGGCTACTGCTCGTGCTTAAACGGTTCGCCGCACCATTGGCACTGTGTCTCGCCAACGGGGCTGGCGGCCTGACATTCGCTGCATATCGGGAGCTTGGTCTTCGGCTGTACACCGCCATTCAGTTCAGCCGCCATCTTGACCACATCGGAAGCGCTCAGGTCACCGGACCGGCCAGGATCGGCGGCGAAACGGGCGCCGCGTGCGTCCTCGCTGATTAGGAAGCCCTGACTCCGCAGGTTCGAAGCGGTATTCTTACTGAAACTCGGACCCTCGGTCTCTTCGGCGGCCTTGAGCCTCGCCGCCAGGACGCCGCGCAGTTCCTCTGGAACCTGCTCCAACAGATGCTCTGGCTCGCTGCCCGGCTTCAAGAGCTCGCGGAACTGTGCCGGATCTGTTTCAATAGGCTCATCCGCCTCGGGCGGACTATCATCCTCGATCTGTTCTTCCGCCTCATGCAGACTCGCACTCTCGATTTCGGTGCCCGGAAAATCCTCCTGCGCCGCGTCGATGAACATGTCCCCGATCTCAGAGGCTTGGGCCTGCGAGTCATCCGGAAGATCTGCGGCAGGTGGACTCCCTACGGCCTCAATCGCGTCCAGGTTGGGTTCTTCAGATAGATCGGGGGTCCAGCTGCAGTAGGGGCAGGGGGAATGGTTGGGCGCGGGAGCCCCACAGCCTGGACAGGTGCGTAGGTCCTGTTCCATGATGCCTCGCCTTGATGCAGGCTATCAGGCAGACGAGATCGGCGCAATCACCAAATGGTCACTGATGCGACCCGAATGGGAAATCTCTGCCTAAGACGCCTTGGAGTCTTCGTCCGTAATTCGAGTTAACTCCCCCAACAGCAGATCCGCGTTGGCGGTCGAAAACAGCTCAGCGTATCCTCGATTGCGCCAGCCGAATGCCATTCCCTCATTGTCCCGAAGGCGAAGCGTCGAACGAACAAATTGGGCATCTTCGGAGGGGGGCAATCGGGAGGATCTACGCAGCAGGAGAACGGCAGGTAGACCGTAGCCCACCAGCCCTAGCGTGGCGATCAGCAGCAGATCAAGCGCTCCGAGATCATTAATGTTGACCAAATCGGCCGCCAGCGCGCCCACGATCAGCACACCCGCGATCAGAATGGAACTCAGGTGAGCGACTAGCTTGGCGGTCCTTTGCTCCTCGCTGCGCGCACTTGCACGCTCATGACACGACTGACAGAGCGGAGCTTGATAGCCGAGATCGGGGTCCGGGCCGAGCGCCACAAGAAGTTTACGAGGGGCAGGCCGCCGCAGGCAATGAGCGCATCGTTCAGGAGGAAAAATGGCAGATCTTTGAGCTAGCGTCACCACGTATCGGTGGCCCGGCTCGGGCTCCGCTACGTCCGCAGCTTCCTCCAGAGGTTCGGATGATTTGAGAGCGGGATCCGAATTGCCATTCGCGCTCTCCGCCACAAATTCGTCGAATTCTCCGAGACCGAAGGGCGGTGTGGGCGCTGCTTCTGTAGCGAATGACCCCTCACCCATTCCGAAAGGCTGTGTAGTATCGGAAGCGACGCCTTCGCTCGGGGTGGGATCCTGCTCTGGGATTCGCTCGGAGCTGGCCATGGCTTGCACCGCTTCCAGCGTGGTCCAGCGCTTGAGGACCGTCCGCCCGGTTTCCGGAAAGTTGGATGAAATGGACCCGAACATCGCCCAATCGGCTGCCTCACTCAAGATAAAGGCGGAGTCACAATTCGTGCACCTGACATAATCGGGGAGATTGTCCACATGGACGACCGCGAGCGCAGATTCGCCACAGACGGCGCAAGCGCGCCCAGCCGCGAATCTGTCGTCGACGGTTTTAAGGGGTTGATGCTCCATCGCTATAGCGGGAGTGGTCAAGGCCTCGCTCTCAATCTAGCACAACCCTGACTCGGTGATAACCGACCCACTTTCCTATACCTTTAATCCACCATACTGAAAGCATCCGATCCAAACGCCTCCAGCAGCATGAGTTGGATGCCTGGCCGCTTAGGCAGCAACACGGCGCCTCCGCCCGGCGTGCGCCAGGCATTCACAAGATCTCGACCAATGCTGAAGTGGCTGATGCGCGTCGGATCTGCTCCAAGTTGGACAGCAGTCGGCACCAGCGGCAATAGTTCTGTCAATTCGATGTCGGTGACGAATGTGTTGTAAAGTTGATTGTAGAGCTGAGGCACGCGGGCTAGCCCATCGATGGTGAGCAGTTTGGCAAAGATGGCGCGCACAACCTCTTGCTGCCTCCTCATACGGTCGAAGTCCCCTCCCGCTTTTCGCATCCGAACATAGCAAAGCGCTTCGCCGCCATCCATGACATAGGAAACTCCGGATCGGTAGGTGAGGATCTTGCCGCGGCATTCATCTCGAATGTAAGCCGTAGAATCGACCGTGATACCACCCAGGGTGTCAATCGCGGTGGTGAATCCGTTGAAATTCATGCGTGCCCAGCCGTCAACGGGTATGCCAAAGTTGTACAGAATGGTTTGCCGGAGCATGTCAAACCCGCCACGTACCATCGCGGTGTTGATCCGATCCATGCGCCAGCCAGGAATGTAAACGTAGAGATCTCTTGGGAATGAGATCAGCGTTGCTGTGCCTTCGCCTGGATCCAC